>JACDGA010000098.1:2967-6847 GCA_013815505.1 Acidimicrobiia bacterium | reverse complement strand
GAGTACCACCGCGTCCACGTCACGACGCTCGTCGGCACATTGCGAACGGCCGGCGAAGCGTCGCGTCGGCGGCTCGACGACGCGATCGTCGCCATGCTTCCCGACGCCGATGCGCTGTGGCAGCCCCTCGACGGCGAACCCGAGCTCGTGGCTTCGGACTTCTTGTCGGCGGATTCGGCGACGATGCAGTCACGGTGGCGTGACGAGGTCGACGCCGTGGTGGGTCAGGTGCAGTGGGAGACGCTCGCCAGACCGGAGGGAACTCGTCACGAACGGACGCCGCACTTCGGCCCGCTCTACGACCGCATCACCGAGGTCTTCCGGCTCGACCCCACCGCCACGTGGTGACGGCGAGCAACGTGGGCCAGGACGCTCAGGCGCCGGCGTCGTGCATCGCCTCGACGGCGGCCAGGTCGTCGGCGCCGACCTCGACGTCGCTGACCTTGGAGAACGTCGCCTCGTCGCCGAGGTAGGCGGCGATCACGGCGGGATCTCGCTGCACCTCCTCGGGTGTGCCCTCGGCAATGGTCTTGCCGAAGTCGAGCACCATCACACGATCGGCGATGTCCATCACGAGGCCCATGTCGTGCTCGACGAGCAACATCGAGATGCCGAGCTCCTCGCGGATGTCGAGGATGAAGCGCGCCATGTCCTCGGTCTCCTCGAGGTTCATGCCCGCAACGGGCTCGTCGAGCAGGAGCAGTTCGGGTTCCATCGCCAGCGCCCTGCCGAGCTCGACGCGCTTCTGGAACCCGTACGGCAATAGCGCGACGGGCGACTTGCGCCAGCGCTCGATCTCGAGGAAGTCGATGATGTCCTCGACCCTGCGGCGGTGCTCCATCTCCTCGCGGCGAGCCGGACCGAGCCACAGGCTGCCGCTCAGGAACGACCGCTTCATACGCATGTGGCGCCCGAGCAGCAGGTTCTCGATCACCGTCATGTGGGGGAACAGTTCGATGTTCTGGAACGTGCGGGCGATGCCGCGGGCGGCCACCTTGTCGGGGCGCAGCCCGCGCAGAGTCTTGTCCTTCCAGCGGATATCACCGCTCTGGGGTTCGTACACCTGGCTGATGGAGTTGAAGATCGACGTCTTGCCGGCGCCGTTGGGCCCGATGATGGCGAACAGCTCGCCAGGGCGGATCTCGAAGCTGACGCGATCGATCGCCGTCACGCCGCCGAACCGCAGCGTGATCTCGTCGACCACGAGCAATGGCGCACCGGAGCTCTCGTTCTCGGTCACGACAGCCACCTCTTGCGTCGCTTGTAGTGCTTGACGTCGCGGAAGGACCTGCGTGCGCCTCGCCGGTCACCGTCACCGTCGACGCTGCCGTCGCCGTCACCGTGCAAGCCGAGATAGAACTCCTTCACGTCCTCGTCGTGCAGCAGCTTCTCGGCGGGACCGTCCATGACGACCTTGCCGGTCTCCATGACATAGCCGAAGTTGGCGATGGACAGCGCCATCGTGGCGTTCTGCTCGATCAGGAGGACGGACGTTCCAGCTTCGTTGATGTCGACGATGATGCCACGGATCTGCTGCACCAGCAGCGGCGCCAGCCCGAGCGACGGCTCGTCGAGGATCAGCAGTTTGGGATCGGTCATCATCGCCCGGCCGATGGCGAGCATCTGCTGCTCGCCACCGGACAGGTAGCCGGCCCGCTGCGTGCGGCGGTCGGCGAGTCGGGGGAACAGGTCGAACACCTTCTGGTGGGCGAGCCGCAGCGCCTGACGGTCGCGGCTCACGTAGCCACCGGCGATCAGATTCTCCTCGACGGTGAGATCGCCGAACACCCTGCGACCCTCCATGACCTGCTTGACGCCGAGCCGCACGATGTCGGGCGCCTGCAGGCCCGATAGCCGTTTGCCGTCGAACGTGATGGTGCCCTTCGTGATCTCGCCGTCGTGGACGTCGAGCAGTCCGGAGATCGCCCGCAGCGTCGTGGTCTTGCCGGCGCCGTTGGCGCCCAGCAGAGCAACGATCTGCCCGTCCGGAACGACCAGTGAAAGACCGCGCAGCACGAGGATGACGTCGTTGTAGACGACCTCCAGGTTCGATACCTCGAGCACGTTCGCTCCTATCTCGATCGGTCCGGGCGGGGATGGCGCCATCGATGATGCCATCCCCGCCCTTCGAGGACGTCGGGCGTGTGTTCAGCCCGTGGGCTCGAAGCAGGGTCCTTCGTACACGTAATCCTTGGCGAGGTCGCTGATGTACGGGCCCTCGAGCAGCTCCGAACCGGTGCTGCCGCCGCCCTCACTTACCGACGCCTCGTTGTACTCGTCGAGCACCACGTCGTAGAGGTACGACTCGCGCACGATGTAGTCGTTCGGTTCACCGGCCCAGGTCTGGTCGGGAGCCAGACCGCCGAAGGTGACCTCCACCTCGTTGGCGGCGGCCACGATGCCCTCCCGGGTCATGTCGCCGTTCTCGGCGGCGTGCTCCAAGATGGCACGTGTCACCTGCGCCTCGGTCCAACCGAGGATGTACACGTCCGACACGGGCAGGTCTGGCTTGGCCTCACTCATCGCGGTCACGACCTCTTCCATGCCGGGAACATCGGCGCCCCAGGTGGCGATGTACGTGGAAGCGATGTAGTGCTCGTCGAGCAGCGGAGCCAACTCGGTGGCGAGCAGCTTGAAGCTGTAGCTCGGCGAGTTCCCCGACCACAGGCCGTCGAACCCTTGGCCGATGGCGCCCGACATGATCGAGCCCAGCGCCGTTGGATTGATGCTCGTCCAGACGAGATCGGGATCGGCCTGCACGATCTGTTCGATCACGGCGCTCTGGTCAGGGTTGGCGTTCTCGGCGGTCGGTGCCACGACCTGGTCGGTGCCGTCGTAGACGACTTCGAGCCCCAGCTCGTCGGCCGCCATCCTGGCACCCGCTGCGCCGTCACCGCCGTACTCGCCGGGGAAGCTGACGATGGCAACGGTCTTGACGTCGTTGTTCTTCGAGAAGTACTCGAGGGCGTTCATCGACTCGATGCAGTAGTTGGTGTAGGTCTCGAAGACGTTCGTACCGAAGTCGGGATCGGCCCAACCCGAGTACCACGTCAGTGGGATGGCGATCAGGTTGTCGTCCACCAGATCCTGGGCGATCGCCGCGGTGTGCGGCGATCCCACCGACATGCCGAGGATCGCGACCTCGTCGCGCATGCCCTCGAACTTCTCCAGGTGGGTGGGCACGTCGTAGCCGGTGTCCTCGATGACGAGTTCGATCTGTCGCCCGGCGATGCCACCTTCTTCGTTCACCTTGTCCCAGTAGACGCGCTGCGCTTCTGTGATCTCGGTGACGAGCGGGGCGAAGGCCCCGGACAGGTCAGCGAGCAAGCCGACCTTGATCGTCTCGTCATCGACGCCGATGTCGGTCTCGATGTCGGCCGGGTCCACCGTCTCGCCGGTGGTCGTGTCGGCTGCTGTGCCGCCGGTCGTCGTGGCGCTGCCGGCAGTGGTCGTGCCGGTGCCGCCCGACGTTGTCGCCGGACCTGACCCGCCGGCGGTGGTCGCCGGCCCGGACCCGCCTGCCGTGGTGCCCGGGGCGTCGGTGCCGCCGCCCTCCTCGTCGTCCCCGCACGCGGCGGCGACGAGGCCGAAACATGTGAGTGCGGCGAGCATTCGCCGCGTGTTCTTGGTCATGGTTCCCCCTTGTGGTCGATTCTGTTGCTCGTGTGCTCGTTGTTGTCGATGGTGCGTTCTGGAAGGTGTGCATCGCATGGTCAGTATGTGAAGGGCCACCCCTTCCAATAGTTGCGGATCTTCAGCCAGATGCCGTAGAGGCCGAGTGGCTCGAACAGCAGGAACACGATCACCAACGCACCGTAGATCAGGGAGTCGAGTGAGTTGGTCGGGAGCGCGAAACCACGGGCGATGTCCGTCGTGGGGG
>JACDGA010000098.1:0-2957 GCA_013815505.1 Acidimicrobiia bacterium | reverse complement strand
GTCGTCGCCACGGCTGACCACGGAATCCCAGAACGTCCCCGCTGGGCCGCCACTCTCGGACTGTTCGCTCATCCAGCGGGCGGTCTCCTCCATGAAGCGCGGCATCATCACCACGAAGAACGTCCCCATCAACGTGCCGGCTACGGTGCCGGCCCCTCCGATCAGGATGATGGCGATGAACTCGACAGACAGCAGCAGGTCCCACGACTCTGGGGGCAGCTGACCGATGAAGGAAGCGAACAACGCCCCGGCGATGCCGGCGAGGAACGACGAGATCCCGAAGGCGATCAGCTTGTACTTGGTCTCCGGCACGCCCATCACCTCTGCGGCGATGTCGCGGTCACGGATCGCCTGCAGCGCGCGGCCGGTGCGCGAGCGGATGAGGTTCTTCGAGACCAGCACGGTGACGGCCAGCAGCAGCAGGCACACCAGGTACGTCTTCTGCCCGCCGCCGATGTCGAACCACAGCCAGTGGCCGCTGTCAGCGAACGAGACGAGCGGATCTTCTTCCTTCCACAGACGCAGCTCGAGGCCTGGCCAGCTGCGCCCGGTCTCCGAGGGTCCCGAGATCTCGGGGAAGATCCGCGACAGGTGGATCCCGATGAACACCAGGCCGACGGTGGCGATGCCGAGGTACAGACCCCGGACGCGGACGGCGGCCGGGGCGACGATCATGCCGACCAGCGCCGCGCACAGGCCGGCGCCCGGCAGCCAGATCCACATCGGAAGCTCGTGGCCCCACGTGCCGCTCCCAGGGCTGCCGCCCAGGTAGACCGCCGAGTAAGCGCCCACTCCCATGAAGAACGCGTGGCCGAGCGAGACCTGCCCGGCGACACCCGTCAGCAGATTGAGGCCAAGGGCGGCGATGCCGAAGATGACGGCCTGGGTGACGATCCGCAGCCAGTCCTGGTCACCGAGGAAGCGCACGAACGGCAGCTGGTTGATGACCGGCAGGTCGAATGGCAGCAGCACCATGACGGCGACGAACATCGCCATGGCCACGCGCTGGGTCCACGTGGGCAGCAGGCTCGTCTCGGAGCGGTAGCTGGTGTACAGGTTCGGACGACCCCACATGGCGGCTAGACCCTCCTGATCTCTTCCGTGCCGAAGAGACCGTACGGGCGCACGAAGAGCACCAGCAACATGACCAGGTAGGGGACCACGAGCTGGTAGCCGACGCCGAGCGTGCCTGTCGACTCGGCCAGGTAGACGCCGGCGAAGACCTCGGCCAGGCCGATTGCCAGCCCACCGATCAGCGCGCCTGGCACCGAGTCGAGGCCGCCGAGGATCACCGCCGGCAGCGCCCGGAAGGCCAGCGAGGTGAGACCGGTCTCGGCGACGCCGTTGCCGAACGGCGTCATCGAAAAGAAGATGGCCCCGAGCACGGCGAGTGCCGCACCGGCGCCCCAGGCGATGGCGAAGACCCGACCGACACGGATCCCCTGGGCCATCGACGCCTCCTGGTCGAACGCCACGGCCCGCATGGCGATCCCGGTCCTGGTCCTGAAGAACAAGAACGTGGCGACGAACGCCGCCGCCGCAGTGACGATGGCGCCGATATACGTCCAGTAGAGGAAAGCCCCTTCGAACTCGAACCCCGTTCGCCCCCACGGGATCCGCAGGCCGCGCTGCTGGCCGATCAGGGCGTCGTTGCCGACGGTGCGCAGCACGGCCTCCAGGCCCAATGTGAGCACGGCTATGGCGAACAACGGTTCACCGATCATCGGTCGGATGATCGAGCGCTCGATGATCAGCCCGAGGGCGATCGACATGGCCATGGCTGCCACGAGTGCCAGGGCCCACACCAGGTAGCGGTTGCGGGCCAGGTCGTCACCCAACCAGCGGGCCGGGATCCGCCAGTTGACGAGCAGCATCGACAGGAACCACGTGCCGACCAGGGCGATGGCGCCCTGGGCGAAGTTCACGGCCTGGGTGGCCTTGAAGACGAGCACGAAGCTGAGTGCCAGCAGGGCGTAGATCGAGCCAAGTGCCAGTCCCCTGCCGAACGCCGTGATCAGCTTGGCGACAGTGCCGAGCCCTGTGGCCGCGGCCTCATCGGTCTGGGCGATGAGCGTCGCCAGCAAGCTCATGTGTACATCTCGTCGACGAGGTCTCCGAACATGTCGCCCATGGCTCCCCGCTTCAGCTTCTGGGTGGCCGTGAGCTCCCCGTCCTCGTGGTCGAGCTCCTTGGGGATCATCCGGAACTTCTTGATCTGCTCGACGTCGGCGAACTTGGCGTTGGTCTGGTCGACGACCTTCTGCACCAACTCGATCACCTCCGGCTTTGACGACAGGTCGCGGTAGGTCGTGTACGGCAGGTTCTTGCGCAGCGCCCAGTCACCGACATTGTCGTACTCGATGCCGATGAGCGCCGTCACGAACTTGCGCCCGTCGCCGATCGCCATCGCCTCTTTGACGTACGGCGATGTCTTGAGGCTGTTCTCGATCTCCGAGGGCGAGATGTTCTTGCCGCCTGACGTGATGATGATGTGCTTGATCCTGTCGACGATCTTGACGTGCGTCCCGTCGACCCACTCGCCGACGTCGCCGGTCATCAGCCAGCCGTCGTCGGTGAACGTCTCGGCCGTCTTGTCGGGCTTTCCCCAGTAGCCGGCGAAGTTGCCCGGGTGCTTGGTCTGGATCTCGCCGGTGGTCTCGTCGATGCGCAGCTCGATGCCGGGGTACGGCTCGCCGACGGTGCCGAGCTTCATCCGTCCTGGGAAGTTGGCCGTCGCCACCGCCGTGTTCTCGGTCATGCCGTACAGCTCGAAGACGGGGACACCGATGCCGATGAAGAACTCCAGCACTTCCGGCGCGATCGCTGCAGCGCCGGACCCGGCATAGCGACAGCGACGCAGCCCGATCCGCTCCTTCAGGGCGCGGAACACGAGCACGTTTCCGATGCCGCCGATGACACGGCTGCCGAGCGTGTGGTTGCCGCCGTTGGCGACCTTC
>JACDGA010000441.1 GCA_013815505.1 Acidimicrobiia bacterium | reverse complement strand
CACCTCGCCTCACGATCGTGGCGACCAGCCGCAGGGTGCTCCACGTGTCGGGCGAGCACGTGTATCCGCTCGCACCGCTCCCGATCGGCGATGCCATCCGGTTGTTCTCCGAGCGAGCCACGGCGCGCCACATCTCGGCGACGACCGACGTCGACCGCAGCGAGGTCATCGCGACGATCTGTCGCCGCCTCGACTGCCTGCCGCTCGCCGTGGAACTGGCCGCGGCACGCTCCGCAACGCTCGGCCCCGAGCTCCTCCTCGAACGGCTGTCGGATCGGGTCGCTGCGCTGGGCGTGGGGCCGCGAGATGCTCCGGCACGCCAACAGACGCTCCTGGACACGCTGCGGTGGAGTACCGACCTGCTCAGTGAGGCCGAGCGACGCACGCTCGCCCGCCTGTCGGTCTTCTCCGGCGGCAGCTCCGTCGAAGCCGCCGAGGCAGTGTGTGCGACCGACATCGAACTGCTGGCTGCTCTGATCGATTCGAGCTTGGTGCACCGGACGGCCGCCGGCGGTTCGATCCGGTTGTCGATGCTCGAGACGATCCGCGAGCACGCCGCCCAGCTCTTGGGTACGGCAGGGGACCGACTCGAAGCCGAAGCGCGGCACGCCACGTACTACGTCGCGTTCGTCGAAGCACTCGACCTGAAGAGTCCGGCCACTCAGGCCGACGCCCTGGCGAGAGTGGACGCCGACATCGACAACCTGCGAGTGGTCATCGATCGCGCGGAGTTGTGTGGCGACGACGACACCGCGTTGCGCGTGGCGAGTGCGCTGTATCGCTACTTCTACATGCGGGGATTGTTCCGCGAGGGAAGGGACAGGATCGGTGGGCCGCTGCACCGCGGCGCTGGCGACGCGCGCGCTCGGGCGCTCGGCGCCCGCGCTCTGTCTGGAATGCACTTCATGCTCGGCGATCTCGAGAGCGCCGGGGCCGTCGCCCGCGAGGGAATCGAGATCGGGCCGGCCGCCAACGCCGACGAGGCGGTGATGGCGTGTCACACCGTCGTGAGCCACGTCGCCCGCGAGCGCGGATTGTTCTCGGAGGCGAAGACGCACCTCGAGCGGAGCGAGGCGTTGGCCAGGGCGCTCGGGCTCGACGAGGACGTCATCATCGCAAACACGAACCTGGGTGAACTGGCGTTGGCCGTCGGCGATCACGATGAGGCACGCCGACGGTGGGAGTTCTCGATGTCCAAGTACGACGAGAACGACGTGAGCTGCACGTTCGCCTTGCTCGGACTGGCGTCGGTCGCCCATCGACAGGGTCTGCTCGACGAGGCCGCCGGTCACTTCACAAAGGTCCGCGCCCTGTCGGAGAGCGCCGGTTGGCTGCACAACGCGACGATGGCGATCGTCGGGCTCGCCGGCGTCGCCACCGACCGCGGCGCTCATTCCGAAGCCGCCGTCCTACTCGGTCGCGCCAGGGCGCTACTCGAGACGACGGGGGGTGAACTCGTGGCGGCCGACGACGAGATCTACCAGCGGGCATGGTCGGCCGCCCTCACCGACCTCGGCGAGGCCCGCTTTGCTGAGCTTCTGGCGACGGGCACAACCGACGGATCTCATTGTGATGCTCCGGCATAGGTCGACGAACGCTCCGGCTGGACGATCAGGCGGGCGAGTGCACGAATCGCGCCGGGTCGACGTCACCCGGTGAGACGCCGACGGCGGCGAGCTCCTCGGGCCACGGGCGTCCGCCGACGATCGCGGCGATGGCGGCAGCCATCGCCGGGGCGGTCTTGATCCCGGCGCCACCTTGGCCGACGAGCCAGCAGAAGCCCGCCACCTCGGGATCCCAGCCGACTGCGGGGACGCGATCGGGCGTGAACGTTCGCAGGCCTGCCCACTCCTGGCGGACAGAGCGGACGGCGAGCGTCGTCGTCTCGGCGAGGACGTCGAGCGCCCAGGCGACGTCTTCGGTCTCGGCTCGAGCGTCGGTCGGGGCGCTGGGATGTTCATCGGCGGGCGAGAGCAACAACCCACCTGCCTCGGGCTCGAAGTAGCAGCGTTCGGCCACGTCCATCACCAGTGGCCAACCGGCGACGTCGTCGGGAGCCGGGACGAGGCACGCCGTGCGCCGCAGCGGCTGCAGGCCGAGCGGTCCCACGTCCGCTGCGGTGGCGACCTCGTCACCCCACGCTCCCGCAGCGTCGACGATCACGTCGGCGTCGACCGTGTCACCGTCACCGGTGTCGCCGTCGAGCTCGACGCTCCAGGCTCCGTCGGGGCCGGACCGCCGACAACCGCGCACGCGCACGCCCCGGCGCAGGGTCGCGCCCCTCGCACGTGCTCCCGCGGCGAAGGCGGCGAGCAGTGCGGCGACGTCGAGCGCGAGCGCATCGGGTTCCCACACGGCACCGGCAGCGACGGCGGCGGGGCGCAGCGCCGGCACGATGGCGATCGCGCTTGCAGGATCGATGCGCCGAGCGGTGGGCGCGACGCCGGAGGCCGGCATCGCCGCGATGGCGTCGAGTGCGTCACCGTCGCCCTCGCGCCC
>JACDGA010000440.1 GCA_013815505.1 Acidimicrobiia bacterium | reverse complement strand
TGGAACGCGGTGCACATCATGACACGGCGTCCCGTCGGGCCCGGCATGCGGGAGTCGAGCTCAGCCGTGGAGCTGTTGGGCGAGGTAGTTGGCCTCGCCGAGCTGCGCGATGGCGGCGAGCTGGGTCTCGAGCCAGTCGGCGTGCTGCTCCTCGTCGACGAGGATGCCGGCGAGGAGCTCGCGGCTGCCGTTGTCGGTGCGCTCGACGGCAAGCGCGACGCCGCGGTTGAGGCGCTCGATGGCGGCGATCTCGACGTCGAGGTCGTTGCGGAACTGCTCGGCCACGGTCTCGCCGACCTTGAGCGGGAAGAGGCGCTGCATGTTGGGCACGCCGTCGAAGTAGAGGATCCGGTCGACGATCTTCTCGGCGTGACGCATCTCGTCGATGGACTCCTCGCGGATCTTGGATCCGAGCCGCTCGTAGCCCCAGTTGTCGCACATCTTGGCGTGGATGAAGTACTGGTTGATGGCCGTCAGCTCGGCCGTGAGGACCTCGTTGAGGACTTCGATGATGTCGTCGTCAGCGCGCACGGCGCCACACTACGCCGCAGCGACGCGGCGTACCCGCCTGACGGTGACGGCCGTCTCGAGCAGCTCGTCGATCGTCGGGTGGCAGCCGTGACAGCACGTGCCGGCTCCGCTGGCGAGGCCGATCTCGTCGATGGTGGACGCGCCGTGGCGGATCGCTCTGCGGACCTCTCGGGCCGTCACGCCGTGGCACAAGCACACGTACATCGAGATGTAAGGTACCCCTAACCAGACTGTTAGCGCAACTGCAGGATGTCGCTCACGATGGCGTAGACGAGGAACGCGATCACGGTCGTGCCGAGTGCGGTGTACCACCAGCGCTTGTCGTGGTCGGCGCGCCAGAAGCGACGGATGCTCATCACGATCATCGCGATGGCGAGCACGTTGATCGGCAGGACGATCACCGGAGCGGCGTCGGTGGCGATGCCGATAGCGGGCAACACGAACGGCAGCACGACGTACATCAGCAGACAGCGCACCGTGGTGACGAGCAGCGACGTGCGGAACGCCTTGCGTGCCGCCGCCGCCGACGCCCTCGGGGCGTCGAGGGGGAGTCGCAGCAGTCGCCGCATGAAGCGGTCGGCCGGTCCGTCGTGTCGCAACGGGGCGGGTCGCGAACCGAGCGTCGCCGGCTGGTCGGAGGGAAGTGGCTCGACCGCCTCGATCATGGACTTGACGGTCTCGCTCATCCGCCGCGCAACGGTAGGTCGTCGCCCATCAGCTCACAACTCCGGCACGCGGGCTGCGGCGATACGTCGAGACGGTCGGATCGCCCGCGAGCCAGAACCGCCACGGCACGTCGACTGCCTTGGACACGCCGACGCGTGGACCGCAGGCGATGTCGTGATGGGACGGTCGCCGGTCGTCGAGGCGGACGCCATTCCGAGCGGTCAGGTCGCTACCGAGGTCGGCGATGCCGAGTCCGAGTGCACGAGCGATGTTGCCGGGTCCTCGGCCGAGCGCCGCGTCGGGGATCGACGTCCCGCGTCGCCGGCGAGCGAGCTCGGCGCCCTCGATCACCTCGCCGGCGCGCACGAGGACCGCGGCGGCCTGCGCCGTCGGTCCGGTGACGACGTTGGCGCAGTAGTGGATGCCGTACGAGCGGTAGACGTAGAGCCGCCACGGCGGTCCGTACATGATCTCCGAGCGCGGTGTGCGGGTGAAGCCGTGCGAGGCCGGGTCCTCGATGCCGCCGTACGCCTCGACCTCGGTGATCCGTGCCGCGACGCCGTGGCCGTGCAGCACGCGCCCGAGCAGGTGGCGGGCGTGCAGCGCGACCGCGGCCGCCTCGAACGTCCGGAAGCCTTCGTCGTCGACGCAACCGTCGGTCACCAGACCGACCCGCGCCAGCACCGACTCACTCGTCGTGTTGCCGTCCTCGACGCCGGCTCGCCACATGACGGCGTGCGCGAGGGCGGGGTGCTCGACGACGAGGCGGACTGCGTCGGCGGCGAGTCCCCGACCCCTCCGATCGGGTCGCGTGGTGAACGCAAACCCGGCGACGCCGTCGACGACGTCCACGTCGACGAGCACCACGGGCAGGCCGCCGTCGTGGGCGAGGAACTGGATGCGGTCGACGTCGTCGGCGAGTGCGAGCGCCTGCGCCGCCCAACCCGGCCCCCCGAGCCACCGCCGCGACTCACCATCGTCGAACCACGCGTCGACGACCGCGAGGTCGTGCTCGCCCATCACCCGCAGCGTCAGCACCCGTGCCCCTCGCCCATCGGCATGAACGGTAGAGGCGTCCAGTGCCGAGTCGTTGATCGCTGTCTCTCGCCCGTGAGCGCACGCCGCAGCGGCGCACGTGCGCTCTCCACGAGGAAGAAATCCTGCCTGCAGGGTTGATAGACGAACATATGTTCGATAGAGTATGTGTATGGGGATCGGTGAACTGCACGCCGGGGAGTTGCACAAGGTGATCGACGAGATGCTCGCCGTCGCACCTGCTGATCTCGACGACGAGACCCTGCAC
>JACDGA010000439.1 GCA_013815505.1 Acidimicrobiia bacterium | reverse complement strand
CTTCACCACCATGCGCACAGCGTTCCCTGACCTCCACGTCGATGTCGAGCACCTCGTCGCCGACGACGAGAACGTGGCATTCGCGTATCGCATCACCGGCACCCACCAGGGAGAGTTTCAGGGCATTGCGCCCACCGGTCAGCGCGTCGACGCTCGCGGCATGCAGATCTCTCGCTTCGTCGACGGAAGGATCACCGAGCGCTGGGGCAGCTCGGATGAGGCGGGAATCATCAAGCAGCTCGGCGGGGGCTGACCTGAACGGGTCGTCTGGCTGCCCGGCAACGCCCTCGGCGCGGGTCAGAGAGTGCGGCGTAGCAGCGAGTGAACCCGCTCCCAATGCAGCTCGGACGAGGCACGGTGGTACCTCGGACCGGTGGGCGCGAACCCGTGGACCGCGTCGGTGATGAGGTCCATCTCGTAACGCACGCCGGCATTTTCGAGAGCGTCCGTGAACACGGGGATCGACTCGGGCGGCGCCGTGTCGTCGCCGTCGACCCATGCGAGGTAGATCTCGGCACGCACCGCGTCGAGCCCGCGGTGCGGTGAGTCGTCGCGGTCGCGCACCATGAACGCGCCGTGGATGGACGCCGCGGCAACGACTCGTTCGGGGAGCGCGCGGGCAAGGGCGACGGCTAGGCCTCCGCTCATGCAGAACCCGATGGCGCCGACGTCGCCGTCCCGGGCGTGCGGATCTTCCTCGGCAACCGCCAGCAGGGCCTCGGCGTCACCGACGATGTTCGTCGGTGTCACCGTGCCCATCAGCTCCTTGCGCCGGTGCATGTCGGCGTCGCTCTGACCGAACTCCTTGAACTCGCTGCCGCGGTAGAACAGGAACGGCACCATCACGTAGTACCCGGCGGACGCCAGCCGCGACGCCATGTCCATCAGGGCGGGACGGATGCCCGGCGCGTCCATCAGGTAGAGCACCACGGGATGCGGCCCGCCGTGCTCGGGATGGACGACGAACGTGGTCATCTCGCCGTCGTCCGTCGTGACCTCGATGCGCCGTTCGATCATCGGGCGAGTCTGGCAGGCCGACTCATCCTGGCCACGGCTCGGTGACGCTCGCCGGGTCGCAGTTGCTGCCGCACACGACGACGACGAGGCGCTCGCCGTCGCCAGGGGCGTAGGCGCCAGATCGCAGCGCGGCGAGCGCCGTTGCGCCACCCGGTTCGACGACGAGCCGGAAGCAGTCCCACAGTGCGGACTGCGCCGCCCGGATGTCGGCGTCGTCGACCACGACGGCGTCGTCGACGAACCGGCTCACGATCGACCACGAGACGTCTCCGAGTCGCCGCGAACCGAGCGAGTCGGCGGCGAGACCACCGACCTCGACGTCGACGGGTGCGCCGTGCTGGCGGGCGGCGTGAAGGCAACGCGTCGACGTCGGTTCGACGCTCACGACGCGCCGCCGGTCACGGGTCCACGCCGCTTGTCCGGCGATGAAACCCCCGCCGCCGGTTGCCACGAGGAGCGTGTCGTAGTCGGCGACCTGGTCGTCGAGCTCCATCGCCATCGTGCCCTGTCCGGCGACGATCGCAGGGTGGTCGTAGGGGTGGACGAGGAGCCCGCCGTGCTCGGCGACTTGCTTGTCCGCAGCGAGCTGCGCGTCGTCGTAGAGCCCTTCGACGACGTGGACGTCGGCGCCGAGCGCTGCGATGCGATCGCGCTTCTGGCCCGGGCTCGTCGAGGGGACGAACACGACGGCGTGGAGGCCGAGCGTCCGCGCGGCGTGCGCGACGGCGGCACCGTGGTTGCCGCCCGACGCAGCGACGAGCCCGGGCGCTGGCACGTCGTCCAACTCGAGCGCGGACAGGATGCGATTGAACGCTCCTCTCGGCTTGAACGACCCGGTGTGCTGCAGCAACTCGAGCTTGAGCGACACGTCGCCCGGGATCCCGAGTTCGCTCGCACCGCCGGCGATGACCGGCGTCCGACGGACGTGTCCGGCGACTCGACGTGCCGCGTCTCGCACGTCGTCCGGGGTCACCTGCGGCTCCACGGCCCAACGTTACGGTCAACTTCGGCGCTGAAGGCACGCCGTGGCGGCGGCGAGGCTCAGCAGCCCGCGTTGACGACGTACGGATACGGGTTGACGGCGCTGCCGTTGCCCGGATGGACCTCGAAGTGGAGGTGGTTGACCGACGTGTTGCCCGTCATGCCGACGTAGCCGATGACCTCACCCTGGGACACCCGCCGGCTCGAGCCGGCGTACGAGGAGAGGTGGGCGTAGAAGTAGTAGTCGCCGTTGTCGCCCAAGAGGCGCACGGAGTTGCCACCGAGCGAGCTCGACCGCATCTCGGCTTGGCCCGAGACGACCGCAACGAGCGGCGTACCGGCACTGGCGATCAGGTCGACGCCTTCGTGCGAGCGGCCGCCCGAGCGTGCTGCGCCCCACGTGTCGGCGTACGACGACGACCCCTGCACGGGGCATACGAGCCCGCCACCCGACGGAGGTGGAGGTGGCGGCGGCGGCGCCGGAGGCGGAGGCGGAGGTGGAGGA
>JACDGA010000438.1 GCA_013815505.1 Acidimicrobiia bacterium | reverse complement strand
CCGACTCGACCTTGCCGTCGCGCACCTGCGACATGAACTCGGTGTATGTGAGCTGCTCACCCTCGTCGCGCGGCCACAGGCCGGGGATCAAGAGCAGTCCGGCGACGAGCGCGATGCCGATCCAGATGGCCCAACGGGGCAGGCCGGAGCGAGGGGTGTCGCCGTCGCCACCTGACGGCGTGAACCCGCCGCCGGGTCGGCGCGACTTGCCACCGCCGGGCGGAGGTGGGGGAGGCGGTGGGGGCAGATTTCCCATGGACACATGCTACGGCCGTGCCATCTCGAACGCTGGTCGGAATGCGTTTCCCGGCGACGTCGGTCACCTAACCTCTGCGCCGTGGTCCGCGTGCTGTCGCCGTATGCGTCCGGGGGCCGCCAGTGCAGCCGTTCGGGCTGTTCGCAGGCGGCGATAACGACGCTCACATACCAGTACCAGCGCTCGCAGGTGTGGCTCGACGACCTCACCGCCGAGCGCGACCCGCACTGCTACGACCTCTGCGAGCGCCACGCCGACGCGCTGCGTGCGCCCCAGGGCTGGTGGGTCGAGGATCGGCGCAGCGTCGACCCCCGCCAGACGTCCCTGATCGCCTGACCCCCACCGGTAGCGTCGAGGCGTGCTGGACCGAGTGACGCGTGCCGCTGCGCATCCGCCGGGCAGCACGAGTCCGATCCCGTTGCCCACCGCGTTCGGTGGCTACGTGCTGGCGTGGTTCGCCGGACAGCTGCTCGCCGCGTTCGTGCTCATGGGCTCGGACTCGGGCGACGATCGCTCGATCCCGATCCTGTTCGCGGCCGTCGCGCTCACGTGGATCGCCTACCTAGGCATGCTGTGGTGGCTGTCGATCTTCGCCGGGACCGGGGCGCCGGCGAAGGACTACGCCGCGCGATTTCGCCCGGTCGACCTCGTCGGGATCCCCCTCGGCGCGGTCACCCAGCTCGTGCTCGTCCCACTGCTCTACTGGCCGCTGCGGGAGATCTGGCCCGACACGTTCTCGCTCGACGACGTCTCGGAGTACGCCGAGGACCTCGTCGACCGCGCCAACGGCGCCGAGATCGTGCTGCTGGTGGTGATGGTCGCCGTGCTCGCTCCTGTGGTGGAAGAGCTCGTCTATCGCGGCCTGTTGCACCGTTCGATCGCTGCGACGGTGCCACCTGTGCTGGCGATCCTGGCGAGCGCAGCGTTCTTCATGCTGATTCACTTCCGCCCGATCGAGTACCCGGGACTGTTCCTCGTCGGTATCGTGCTCGCCACGTGCGTGGCCGCAACGGGTCGCATCGGCATGGCGGTCGCCGCGCACATCGCGTTCAATGCCACCGGGTTGCTGGTGGTCGCAGGCTGACGTCAGATCCGACGATCGTCCTGTCATGATTGAGGACTTCCATGAGTGACCGCATCGACGAGCGCATCGACGACCCGTTCACCGTCGACGATGACGTCGACCTCGACGACCGTCCACCGACCGAGTTCGAGCCGGTCGCCGCGCCACACGACGACGGCGAACGCTTCGACGACGACGGTGAGCCCCACAGCGCGGCCGCCGCGCCGCGAGATCAAGAGCCGAGCCTGGCGAGGCGCGCGGGCACGCGTATCGTCCGGCGTCCTGCCGAGTGGTGGAACCGGCCGTGGGACACGAAGCGAACTGTCACCACGACGGCGACGGCGCTGACGCTCACCATCGCCACGCTCGTGATGATGAAGGCCGTCAGCTTCTGGCCGTTCCAGCCGTCGGAGAACCTCGTCTTCAAGAACACAACACCCAACGGCGGTGACATGGGCGCGCACGTGTGGGGCCCTGCGTACCTGCGTGACGTGCTGCTGCCGAGCGGTCGCCTCAACGGCTGGACGATGGACTGGTACGCGGGGATGCCGGCGTACCGCTTCTACATGATCCCGCCGGCGCTCGCGATCGTCGCCCTCAACGTCGTCTTCCCGTACGGCATCGCCTTCAAGATCGTCGCCGTCACGGGACTCGTGCTGTTCCCCATCTCGTGCTGGGCGTTCGGCAGGCTCGCACGCTTCCGCTACCCGATGCCCGAGCTCTTTGCGTTCGCCGCACTGTGCTTCGCGCTCGACGAGAGCTTCAGCATCTACGGCGGCAACGTGAAGTCGACGATGGCGGGCGAGTTCTCGTTCTCCATCGCCATCACGGCGATGATGTTCGGACTCGGCCTGCTCGCCCGTGGGCTCGAGACGGGCAAGTACCGGGCGTGGGCGGCGTTGCTGCTGGCGTTCGCCGCGGTCTCGCACGGCATCGTCCTCATCTACGTCGCCGTCGCAGCGAGCGTGTTCGCCTTCGTCTGGCTCGTCATCACCTACCAGTGGGCTGACGACGAAGAGAAACGGCGTCGCGGCGCCACGTTGATGTTGGCCGGCACGGGCGTGCTGCTGATCCTCGGCGCGCTGCGCGCAGCGGGTGTCGACGCCCTCGCCGAGGTGGGTCCACTCCCGCTCGACGTGCTGCTCGGCGTCGTCGCGCTCGCGGCGATCGTCGCCGGTGCCGTGATGG
>JACDGA010000437.1 GCA_013815505.1 Acidimicrobiia bacterium | reverse complement strand
TCGACCCGATGGACCCGGTCCGCAAACGGCACATGTTCGACGTGCTCGTGAAGATGGGCTTCAAGGAGATCGAGGTCGGGTTCCCGTCCGCATCGCAGCCCGACTTCGACTTCATCCGTCAGCTCATTGACGACGACGTGATCCCCGACGACGTGACGATCCAGGTGCTCGTGCAGTGCCGTCAGGAGCTGCTCGAGCGCACCTACGAGTGCATTGCCGGTGCGCCGCGGGCGATCGTCCACTTCTACAACTCCACAAACCCGCTGCAGCGTGAGGTCGTTTTCGGGCTCGACAAGGCGGGCATCGTCGACATCGCCACCGGTGCGGCGCGCCTCGCCCGCAAGCTCGAGGACACGGTCCCCGAGGTCGACGTGCGCTACGAGTACTCGCCGGAGAGCTTCACGCTGACCGAGCCGGACTTCGCCGTCGAGATCTGCGAGAGGGTGATGGACGTCGTCGAGCCGACGGCGGACCATCCACTCATCCTCAACCTGCCGGCGACGGTCGAGTGCTACAGCGCCAACGTCTACGGCGACGTGATCGAGTGGTTCGGACGCACGATTCGCGATCGCGATGCGATCGTGCTCTCGCTGCACCCGCACAACGATCGCGGCACGGCGACCGCGGCGGCGGAGTTCGGGATCATGGCCGGCGCCGACCGTGTCGAGGGGACGTTGTTCGGCAACGGCGAGCGCACTGGCAACCTCGACCTCGTCAACGTCGCGATGAACCTGTTCGCCCAGGGCGTCGACCCCGAGCTCGACATCTCCGACATCGACGCCTTGCGCCGCACAGCCGAGTACTGCAACCGACTGCCCGTGCACCCTCGCCATCCGTACGCCGGCGATCTCGTCTACACGTCGTTCTCGGGCAGCCACCAGGACGCGATCAAGAAGGGCTTCGAGGCGCTGCCCGGCGACTACCAGCGATGGGGTGTGCCGTATCTGCCGATCGACCCGAAGCACGTCGGTCGGTCGTACGAGGCCGTCATCCGGGTCAACAGTCAGAGCGGCAAGGGCGGCGTCGCGTACGTGATGAAGTCCGAGCACGGCTTCGATCTCCCGCGCCGGATGCAGATCGAGTTCTCCAAGTGCATCCAGCACATCACAGAGGATTCCGGCACGGAGATCACGCCCGCGGCGATGTGGCAGACGTTCCAGGACGAGTACCTCCCCGAGGTGCGGCGGTTCGAGCTGCTCGGTCACGAGCTGCACACCCGTGACCGTCAGTCGACGGTCACGGCGCAGATCGTCGTCGACGGCGAGCACCGCACCGTGGTCGGCAAGGGTGGCGGACCGATCGACGCCTTCGTCCACGGCCTGCGCGAGGCGTTCGGCACGGCCCTCGACGTCGTCGACTACGCCGAGCACGCCATCGGCAAGGGATCGGACGCGACCGCTGCCGCCTACGTCGAGACGATCATCGATGCTGGGCCCACCCGCTGGGGCATCGGTCTCGACGACGACATCACCACCGCCTCGCTCAAGGCCGTCCTCACCGCCCTCGAACGCCAACTCCGCTGACCGTCACCCACGAAACCTGGAGGGGACAGAAGTAGGGTCGGGGGGATGAAGGTCGTCGTGGACTATGACATCTGCGCCGCCACCGGGAGCTGCGCCCAGGTGTGTCCCGAGGTGTTCGAGGTCCGCAGCGACGGCTACCTCTACGTGCTGATCGAGGAGCCGGCGGAGGAGCTTCGCTCCAAGGTCGAAGACGCCGCCGACCTCTGCCCCACCGCAGCCATCACCGTCGAGGGATGACCGGGTTCCACGAGCAGCTCGCCACGGGCTGGCGAGCGTCGGGCTCGATGATGTGCGTCGGGCTCGACCCGGCGCCGGGCCGCCACGACGGAGACGGCGACGCCGTCTTCGCCTTCTGTCGCGACCTCGTCGATGCCGTCGGCGACCTCGTCTGTGCCGTCAAACCCCAGATCGCGCACTTTTCCGCGCAGCGGGCCGAGGTGCAGCTGGAACGGCTCTGCACGCACGTCCGCGAGCAGCACCCGCACGTCACCATCATCCTCGACGCCAAGCGCGGCGACGTCGAGTCGACGTCACGCCACTACGCCAGCGAGGCCTTCGATCGCTATGGCGTCCACGCCGTCACGGTCAACCCGTACCTCGGCACCGATGCTGCGGCGCCGTTCCTGACGAAGGGCGGCGTCATCGCCCTGTGTCGCACGAGCAATCCCGGCGCCGGCGAGTTGCAGGATCTCGACGTCGACGGCCGCCCGCTCTACCTCCACGTGGCCGAGATGGTGGCGACCCGCTGGGCCGAGCTCGGTGAGTGCGGACTCGTCACCGGGGCCACCGGGGTGCACGAGCTGGGCCGGGTGCGCAAGGTTGCCCCCACGCTGCCGCTGCTCGTACCGGGGCTCGGTACGCAGGGCGGCGACGTCGCGGCATCGGTACACGCCGGCGCCACGGCCGACGGTGCCGGACTGATCATGTCGGCGTCGCGATCGGTGATGTACCCGGCGGGTCACGACGGCTCGACGGACGACATTCG
>JACDGA010000436.1 GCA_013815505.1 Acidimicrobiia bacterium | reverse complement strand
GAGAGATCCGCCGCCTCGTCCCCCGCGGTGCACCCACTGATCCGGCCGAGGTGGCGCTGGAGGCGTGGCGCCAACGAGCAGCACGAGCGGCGGCCATCGATCCCGCAGCACTCTGCAGCGATCGTCAGCTGCGCGAGATCGCGGCGACGAAACCGCGCACGGTCGCCGAGCTCGTCGCTGCGACCGGACTCGGCACGATCACCGCTGCAGCGCTGATCGACGGCATCGTCGACGCGCTCGACGACGTCGAGCGCGTCTGACCGGGATTCGTCTCGCCGTCAGCAGATGCGCGGCAGCGGGTCACCGACGAGCATGTCGATCATGCGGTGTCCACCGAAAGCCGTGCGTCCCAGCACGCGCCCGGGGGGCTCGTCTCCGATCTCGGCGATGATGCACGCACCCGTCCCACCGGCGCCTTCGATCGCCGCGATCGCTGCCGGCGCCGCGTCAGCGGCGACGACCGCGACGAACCGGCCCTCGTTGGCGACATAGAGCGGATCGATCCCCAGCAGCTCGCACGCTGCGGCGACGGCGGCCTGCACCGGTACGGCGCGCTCGTCGACCATCACAGAGATCTCGGCACCAAGCGCCAGCTCGTTGAGCACCGTCGCCACACCACCTCTGGTGGCGTCACGCATCCAGCGGACGTCGGCGCCGCACGAGTCGAGCAGCGCGTCGACCTGTGGCCACACCGAGGCCGTGTCGCTGCGAACGTCGGCCTCCAGCTCGAGGCCGCCGCGGGCGAGCATGATGGCCACGCCGTGATCACCGATCGGCCCAGAGACGACGACGACGTCGCCGGCGACGATCGCCGACAGGTCGAGATGCGCTCGCGGATCGGGGATCCCGATGCCGGTCGTCGTGACGTACAGGCCGTCCGCCTTGCCGCGTTCGACCACTTTCGTGTCACCGGCGACGATCGACACCCCGGCACGTCGGGCGGCGTCGGCCATCGCCGCAGCCTCGTCACGGACGACGTCCGCGGCGACACCTTCCTCGAGGATGAAGCTCGACGTGATGGCGACCGGCCGGGCGCCCGACACGGCGAGGTCGTTGACCGTACCGTTGACGGCGAGCTCGCCGATCGAACCGCCGGGGAAGCGGATCGGCGACACGACGAACGCATCCGTCGTGATGGCCACCAACGCGCCGTCGAGGTCGACCACCGCAGCATCGCCGAGCGCCGAGAGCATCTCGTTGGCGAACGCCGCGACGAAGACCCCTTCGACGAGCTTGCGGCTCGCCTTGCCCCCGGCACCGTGCGCCATCGTCACCCGTTCGTCGGTGAACCTCGGCGTCGCCCGCCGCCGCCGCTCGATCCGCTCCTCGGTGGCACGCTCCAGATCCGTCACGTCGCGCATGTGTAGCACCTTGACCGCGTCGCAGTGCGACGGGTGCATACTTGGGAAGCGAGGAGGTACGTGATGAAGCTCGGGATCGTTGGCAAAGGTGGAGTCGGCAAGACCACGATCTCCGCACTGATCGCCGAGGCGTACGCCAGCCGCGGTAAGCGGGTCGTCGCCATCGACACCGACTCGAACCCCAACCTCGGGGTCTCGCTCGGGCTCGCGTTCGCCGACGCCGAAGCGATGCCGGTCGTTCCCCGCAGCGTCGCCTCCGGCCCGGGCGCAGGCCTCGACGGGGCGGAACTGCTGGCCACGTACGGCACGCAGACCCCTGCGGGCGTGACGGTGCTCTCGGCGATGCGGGTCGATCAGGCTGCCGCAGGATGCACCTGTGGGAGCCACGCCGCGGTCCGCAGCATGCTGCGCGACGTTCTCGACGACGAGGCCGACGTGACCATCGTCGACATGGAAGCCGGGCTCGAGCACCTCAGCCGTTCCGGTGGCACCTTGGCGTACGCCGACGTGCTGCTGATGGTCATGGAGCCGAGCCGCAAGTCGGTGATGACCGCAGCCCGGACGGTGGCGCTGGCCGACGAGCTCGGCATCCCACGTTGCCTCGGTGTCGGCAACAAGGCCCGACCCGACGACGCTGCGTTCTTCGCAGAGGCGTGCGCCGCCAGCGGTGTCGAGGTCGCAGCCGTGATCCCGCTCGACGCGGCCATCCCGGCCGCAGACCGTGCGGGGAGCGGTGTCGTCGACGCTGCTGCCGACGACGCCCGGGCGGCCATCTCCGAACTGGTCGACCGGCTCGAAGCGCTGTCGCTAGTGGCCGACCACGAGTGACGCCAGCGTTCCGAGGGCCATCACGGCCTCGGAGCCGGGTGCGGAGTCGAGTGGCGCGGTCTCGGCGCGGTCGGCGGCCGGGATGGCGTCGTCCTCTGGCACCAGCACCACCGTTCTCCCGCTGAGGGCACGCTCGACCGCCTTGCGGTCGGCGTCGTCGAGCACCCGGTTGGCGACGATCACGAGCGGACCCGACGTGTGTTCTTGAGCGATCGTCGCAGCCCTCGATGCCACCTCGAGCGACTTGACGGTCGGATCGGTGACGACCACGACGGCGTCGACCTTCGTGTCGCCGAGGCGCGTCAGCGTGCCGATCCCTG
>JACDGA010000435.1 GCA_013815505.1 Acidimicrobiia bacterium | reverse complement strand
GGCACGCGTGGTGCCGTCCTCGCCGTCGAGTCGACGTTGGTGGCAGTCGATTCGCTCGCCGCAGGATCGTCGTCGCCGTCGATCGCCAGCAACAGGCCGACGGCAGCGGCCACCACGGCCGCACCCGCCCCGATCGCCGCCCATCGCTTCCATCGACCCCCGGGCACCCCGTCACCGGTGGTGCTGTCGCTGCCGTTGTTTCCGCTGTCGTCGGGACCGGCGACAGCGGTGGCGACGACTTGGCGGACGGGTCCCGAGGTGGTCGCCTCGAGCTCCTCGGCCGCCCCGTCCGCGCGCTCGGCGTCGGGTGTGCCGATCGGGATCGGCGCCGGTGGTGGCGGCAGCGGTGCCGCCGGCACGACGAACGAGAACAGCTCCACCTTCGGGTCTCGCATGAACAGCACGGGCGTTGCCCACTCGACGTCGTCGACCTCGATCAGGATCGCCTTGCGCGCCTCCGCGACGGCGGCGTCGATCGGGTCCTGGCGTCCGATGAGGTTCGTGTACAGCTCCTCGCCGAACACGATCGCCGCCTCGTCGCTGATCTCGAACTGCATCGCCACGACGGCAGGCACACCGAGCTGGATCAACGTGGTGGCGACGCCGGCGTACGGGTCGGTGAGCGACGTCCGTGCGCCCTCGCACGAGTTCAGCACGACGAGCCGCAACGCCGTCTGGTCCGAAAGGAGGTTGGCGAGTGCCGTGCTGTCGACGGCGCTCGATTTCCGGTCGTCGTCCTCGAGGAAGAGCACGCCGTCGCCCGTCGACGTGTAGTCGCTGTGGCCGACGTAGTGGAGCACGTGGTAGCTGCCGTCGCGCAGCACCTCCCGCAGGCGCCGCGGGGTCGCCGGGTCGAGCCAGTCGAGCTCGACGCGGTCGATGTCGCACATCGCCCTTGTCGCATCCTCGATGCGGCGACGCTCGGCCTCGACATCGAGCGGGTTGAGATCGCTCGGCGCAGCGATCACCCCAAGGATGCGCACGGTGTCGTCGATTGCCGGTGGTGGAGCGAGCGATCCCGTGTCGAGCCACCGCACCACGGGCGTGTGACGTTGGCTGGCGAGGAACCTCGGGCGCCGGTAGAGGAACTCCCACGGCACGTTGACCAGGGCCGGCGCGTCGGCCAACGACAGTGACAGCCGCAGGCCCGATCCCTTCGCCGCACCGGCGTTCGTCGCCCGCTCGTAGTGCTCGGCGATGTCGCCGGTGAACAGCGCACCGGCGAGCAGCGTGCCGAGGTGGGCGGCGTCGAACGCCGGCGGTCCGTCACCCCCTACGTCCCGGGTTGCGGGTGCCGCAACTGCCGCCGGTGTGGTCGGTGCGGCTGGTGCCGCCCTGCGGCTGTTCGACCGCGCAACCTGCAGCACGGCGTGCGTCAGATCGTCCTCGCTGAGCGGCATCGTGAACACGCCCTGCGTGGTCTCGTCGCTGGCATCGACGGCGCGCACGTCGTAGCTCCCGTCGGGCCGTGGTGTGAAGGTCACCCGGAAGTCGTCGTAGACGTAGGTCGCCATGTCTGCTTCAAATGACGGTGAACGAGGGTGGTGGATACGTCGAGATGCGAGCGGAGCCAGCCGTGGGCGGTCGGATGGAGCATCGAGAGGTGGCGAGGTGACGCTGTACGCGCTCGTCGTGGCGATCGACGCCTACGTGCCGCCCGTGAACGCGCTGTACGGGAGTCGCAACGACGCGGCGGCGCTCGTCGCCCACCTGCGGTCGCGTGCCGGCACCGAGCTGGCGCTGGACGAGCTGTACGACGCCGACGCCACCAGGGAGCGCATCATCGAGCGCTTCCGTGGTCACCTCGGCGCGGCGAGGCGCGGTGACGTTGCGCTGTTCTTCTACGCCGGTCACGGATCCGAGGAGCCGGCGCCGCCCGCAGTCGCGCATCTCGAACCGTCGGCGAAGATCCAGACGATCGTCGCCCACGACTCCTTCCGACGCGCCGGCGACTCGCTCGTGCGGCCCATCGCCGACAAGGAGCTCGCCATGCTCATCGCAGAGGTGTCGGCCTCCGGCGCCCACGTCGCCGTGGTGCTCGACTGCTGCAACTCTGGCCACGGCACGAGAGGCGACGACCTCGGCTCCGTCCGGGCGTGGGTACCTGATCCGCAGCGAATGGGCGGTGAGTGGCGGTCGCTCGCCGAAGAGCTGACGGTGCCGCGTCGCCCCGACGAACTGCTCGTCGGGACGATCGAGCACTGGACCGAATCGCCCGCGGCGCATGTTGCCGTCGCCGCCTGCCGATCCGACGAAAGGGCCAAGGAGCTCCCGATGGGGGGCGTTGTGCGGGGCGCCTTTTCGAGAGCGCTCGTCGACACGCTCGACACGCTCGGTCCGGGGGCGACCTATCGCAGCGTGCTCGAGACCGTCCGGGCTCGCGTGGGACGATCCGTGCGCGAGCAGTCGCCGCAGCTGTACCCATCCGAATCCGGTGGCCTCGGCGACAGCGTCTTCCTCGACGGAGCCGTTCGCCCCGTCCCTGCCTCGTTCACGATGACCAAGGGCAAGACCGGGT
>JACDGA010000434.1:839-2521 GCA_013815505.1 Acidimicrobiia bacterium | reverse complement strand
AGGGCGGCCATCGTCGCCGACCTCGACACCGTCACGCAGCTGTCGGCAACGCTCGGCGAGCGGACGAACCAGGTGGCCGATCTCCGCGCGGAGGCGCAGTCCGGGCGCAATCCGGGCGCGACCGCCGCCGCGCTCGCTGCGCTGCGTCGTGACCTCGAGGTCGTCGACGCCGAGCGGCGGCGGGTCCTCGCACGCTGGCACTCGCTGCCGGGCGAGCTGGAGTCCCTCGCCACGGAGGAGGTCGCTGTGCGCGAGCTCGCCGCACGGTGCAGGGAGAAGATCGCTGCGGCGCCGTCGCTCGCCGTTCCCTCGGTCGACGTCCTCAGCCAGGTCGATCGCACGCCCGACCTCGACGAGATGCCGTGGCGCAACGCCAGGGCGGCTGCCGCGCCGCTCGTCGCCAAGGTCGACCGGCTGTCCGCGGCGCTCGCCGAGGCGCGACAGCGCTTCGAGGAGCCGTTGTCACGTCGCGACGACCTGCGCGGCCTGCTGCAATCGTTCCGTCAGAAGGCGGCTGCCAAGGGGCTCGGCGAGCATCCGGAGGTCGAGACCCGCTATCGCCGAGCCGAGTCGCTGCTGTGGGCGGCGCCATGCGACCTCGAGGCGGCGGGGCCACTGGTGGACGAGTTCGTGGCGACCGTGAACACGATGACCGCAGGAGTCAGCCGATGAAGTGCACACAGCCGGGTTGTACCGGGACGATCGTCGACGGGTACTGCGACGTGTGTGGCATGGCCGCGCCGGCGTCGGGGAGCGGCACAGGTAGTCCGATGTCCTCGCCGCCCGGCTCGCTCGACCTCGACGCGGCGCCGGTCGGCGGCGGCGTCAGCGCCAGGAGCACCGGCAGCAACCGGCTCGGATCGGCCCCCATCGGGTCGGCACGGGGTTCCACCGCGAGCCGGCCGACGCGCCGCCTCGGGGGCACCCAAGGCTCGCGCCTCGGTGCCGGGTTCACGCAGGTGCCGTCGATCCCCGAGGCAGACCCCCGCGACAGCCTGATGAACCCCCCGAACGTGGCGGAGTCGAAGCGCTACTGCTCGGTGTGCAACACGGCGGTCGGGCGGTCACGAGGCGATCAGCCGGGCCGCAGCAAGGGTTTCTGCCCGAAGTGCCGGACGCCGTTCGACTTCGAGCCGAAGCTCGCCCTCGGTGCGCTCGTCGGCGGCCAGTACGAGGTCGTCGGCTGCCTCGCCCACGGTGGGATGGGCTGGATCTACCTCGCCAAGGACCGCAACGTCAACGATCGCTGGGTCGTGCTCAAGGGCTTGCTCAACGCTGGCGACCCCGATGCGACACGAGCAGCGATCGGCGAGAAGCAATACCTCGCCGAGGTCGAACACCCACTCATCGTGGAGATCTACAACTTCGTGACGACGGCCGACGGCGCGTCGTACATCGTGATGGAGTACGTCGGCGGGCGTTCGCTGAACGAGATGCTCAAGGCGCGGATGAAGGCGAACGGCGGCGCCTTCTCGCCGATCCCGGTCGACCAGGCGATCGCCTACGTCGTCGAGATCCTCCCCGCCTTCACGTACCTCCACACGCTCGGGCTCATCTACTGCGACTTCAAGCCGGCCAACATGATCCAGGTCCAGGACACGTTGAAGCTGATCGATCTCGGCGGTGTGCGACGCGCCAACGACGACGTGTCACCGATCTACGGCACCGTCGGGTTCCAGGCA
>JACDGA010000434.1:0-829 GCA_013815505.1 Acidimicrobiia bacterium | reverse complement strand
GGGTGCACCGTCGCGAGCGACGTCTACACCGTGGCGCGCACGCTGGCGGTGCTCGTGTTCGAGTTCCGGGGCTACCAGAACCAGTTCGAGCACACGTTGCCGGGCCCCGACGAGGTGCCGCTGTTCGCCGAGCACGACTCGCTCTACCGCTGGCTGCTGAAGGGCACGGCGGTTCGTCCCGAGGACCGCTTCGGGAGTGCCGAGGAGACCCGCGACCAGCTGCTCGGCGTGCTGCGCGACGTCACCGCCAAGGTGTCGGCGAGGGCCATCACCCGCAGCACGCCATCTCGGATGTTCGAGACACCGGCCGTCGCCGACGATCAGTTGGAGTGGCACGACCTGCCGGCGCTGGCCGTCGATCCCACCGACCCGAGCGCAGCCTGGCTGGCAGGCGTCACCGCCGACGAGCCCGCCGCCCGGTTGGAGGCGCTGGCGCAGGCACCGGACGAGACCACGGGCGTGCTCGTCGCACGGGCGACGGCGTCGCTCGCCGCGGGTGACGCCACGACCGCCAACGACATCGCAGAGTGGATCCTCGCCGGCGAT
Organism: Acidimicrobiia bacterium; assembly: GCA_013815505.1. Taxonomy (GTDB): domain Bacteria; phylum Actinomycetota; class Acidimicrobiia; order Acidimicrobiales; family Ilumatobacteraceae; genus JACDHN01. Next base: position 283 of record JACDGA010000434.1, on the reverse strand, counting down.
CCGTGGGAGTGGCGCGGCGTCTGGCTGCACGGGCTCGTGGCGCACGCCGGTGGTGACACGGCTGCCGCCGTGTCGTCGTACAACGCCGTCTACGGCCAGGTCCCTGGCGAGCTCGCCCCGAAGCTGGCGCTGGCACGAGCCTGCGAGCTGGCGGGCGAGACCGACGTCGCGCAGCGCATGTACGCCCTGTGCGCCCGCAGCGACGCCGCCTACGTCGCACCCGCACTGTTCGGCCTTGCCCGGCTCGCCGAGGCGACGGGACGGCGGGACGACGCCCTCGCTG
>JACDGA010000097.1 GCA_013815505.1 Acidimicrobiia bacterium | reverse complement strand
GCTCCTCGCCGACCGCCCGCACGCCGGGTGACGGCGTCACCTCGGTGAGATCCTTGAACGCCTCGACGCCCGCCGCCGACACGAACCGCGAGCCGACGACGACGTCCTCGTCGGGGAACGCCATCAGTGCACGGTGGTAGGCCTCGCTCATCAGCCCTCGCAGCACCGTGTCGCGCCGCGACGTCCTGCGCACGCTCAGCAGGCCGAGCAGCACGCATGGCGTGCCGCCGATGCGCTCGAGCGTCGAGAACGAGTAGCCAGCGAGGCGGTTGCCGTCGCGGGCCGTGGTGACCAGCACCCAGTCCTCCTTCGCCTTCGACAAGGTGCCGATGTCGAAGGATCCGTCGAGGGATGCCATCTCGTCGAGATCGGAGTCGGTGAGCGCAGATGCGTCGTTCGTCGAGACCTGGAGTGTCATAGCGCGCCTCTATTCTGCCACCGATCGGGCGGACGTGACCAACCGCCCGCGTGTTGATGCTGGGCGACGGTCTTGCCTTGTCGCTCAGAGGATGACAGCGTCGTGTCCGAGCAGGGTGCGCAGCTCGCCGGCGGCACGATCGACGTCGACGCGATAGCTCTCGCTGAGGCGCAGCAGGCGACCGTCGCCGAGCTCGACGTGCACCTCGGACTCGCCGGGATGCTCGGCGATGATGCGCTTCAAGTCGATGATGAGCGCGTGCGTCAACCGCTGCGCCCCGAGGCGGAGGCGCACCGACGCCGACGCCGACTGGTCGAGGCCGGTCAGCACCTCGACCGTCTGACAGTTGATCGAGACACGGTTCTCGTCGCGACGGTCGACCCGGCCACGCACGACGACGATCGCGTCGTCGGCGAACTTGTGGCCCTCCTCGGCGAGCGTCCTCGGGAACACCGTGACCTCGACGGAGGACTCCAGATCCTCGAGCGCGAACGTGGCCATCAGGTCGCCACGTCGCGTGTAGCGCCGCTCGAACCCGGTGATCACACCCCCGACGACGACCTGAGCGCGGTCCTCCATCTCCTTGATGCTGGCGATGGCCGTCGGCGCCCGCCTCCGCAGCGCGGCTTCGATGCCCATCAGTGGATGGTCCGAGACGTACAGGCCGAGCATCTCCTTCTCGGCGCGCAGGCGGTCGGTCTTGTCGAACTCGACGTCGGGGATGCCAACGAGGTCGTTGTAGCCCAAGACGTCGCACGACTCGTCGTCGTCGAAGAAGCTCATCACTCCCTGCTGGCGGTTGCGGCGGCGCGCGACGGTGGCTTCGACGATCTGCTCGAACACGGTGAGCAGCCCCATCCGTGGATGACCGAAGGAGTCGAAGGCACCCGCCTTGATGAGCGATTCGACGGTCTTGCGGTTGAGTACGGGCTCAGGCACTCGCTGGGCGAAGTCGTAGAAGTCGACGTACGGCCCGTTGGCGTCTCGCTCGTCGAGCAGCTGCCCGACGACTGCGCTGCCGACGTTGCGGACCGCGGCGAGTCCGAACGTGATCGCCCCTGGGCTGCCCGGCGGCAGCTCGACGTCGTCGGGCACCTCGTCGGGCCACAGCGCGACGAACTCGTGGCGCGAGCGGTTGACGTCGGGCGTGAGCACCTTGATGCCCATCGACCTCGCATCGGCGAGGTAGATGGCTGCCTTATCGAGGTTCGTGCGCACGCTCGTCAGGAGGCAGGCGAGGTACTCGACGGGATAGTGCGCCTTGAGGTACGCGGTCTGGTAGGCGACGAGGCCGTAGCCGAAGGCGTGGCTCTTGTTGAAGGCGTAGTCGGCGAACGGCTCGATGATGCCGAACAGCTTCGTGCCGAGCGGCGTGCCGTACCCCGTGCGCTCGCACCCGTCGATGAACTTCACTCGCTCCTTGGCGATGAGCTCGCGATTCTTCTTGCTGCACGCTTTGCGAAGGTTGTCCGCCTCGGCGAGCGAGTAGCCGGCCGCACGCTGCGCGACGCGCATCATCGACTCCTGGTAGATCATCAGCCCGTAGCTTTCGCCGAGCAGCTCCTCGAAGTCGGGGTGGAGATACTCGACGGGCTTGCGACCGTTCTTGCGGTCGGCGTAGTCGTTGTGCATGTTGGCCGCCATCGGCCCCGGGCGGTAGAGCGCGATGAGCGCTGCGACGTCGTCGAACGTGGTGGGTGCGAGCGCACGCATGAGCGCGCGCAGCGGCCCGCTCTCCAGTTGGAACAGGCCGATGCCGTCGCCGCGCGAGAGCAGCTCGAACACCCCGTCGTCATCGAGGGCGACGCGATCGATGTCGAACTCGGCATCGCGCTTGGCTCTGATCATCGCCACGGTGTCCGTGATGACATCGAGGTTGCGCAACCCGAGGAAGTCCATCTTGAGCAAGCCGAGCTCTTCGACGCCGTGCATCTCGTACTGCGTCACGAGCGGTGCCGACTCGGGATCTTGGCCGGACTCCGGCTTGCGCTGTACCGGGAGGTACGTCGTCAACGGGTCGCGGGTGATGACGACGGCCGCGGCATGGATGCCGTCGGAACGACGCATCCCTTCGAGTCCCCTGGCGACCTCGACGATCCGCTTCACGTCGGGATCGGCGTCGCACATGCTGCGCAGCTCGGCGGCGGCCTTGTAGCCGTCGGCGTAGCGGTCGTTTTGTTCGAGGCAATAGCGCAGCGGCGTGTCACGTCCCATGACGAGCGGCGGCATCGCCTTGGCGATCTTGTCGCCGAGCCCGTAGGGAAACCCGAGCACCCGCGCCGAGTCGCGCACGGCCTGGCGGGCCTTGATCGTGCCGAACGTGATGATCTGCGCGACGTGGTCACGCCCGTACTTGGCCGCCGCGTAGCCGATCAGCTCGTCGCGGTAGCGCGAGTCGAAGTCCATGTCGATGTCGGGCATCGAGATGCGGCTCGGGTTGAGGAAGCGCTCGAACAGCAGGTCGTAGCGGATCGGATCGAGGTCGGTGATGCGCAGTGCGTAGGCGACGGCGCATCCGGCGGCCGAGCCACGGCCAGGGCCGACGCGGATCTCGCGCTCGCGGGCGTAGCGGATGAGGTCCCACACGATGAGGAAGTACGCAGAGAACCCCATGTCGTTGATGACCTTGAGCTCGTACGCGATGCGCTCGACAGCGTCCTGGGGCAGCTCGTCACCCCAGCGTTCACGCGCCCCCTGCCAGGTCAGCTGTTCGAGGTAGCTGGTGTTGTCGGCGACGCCTTCGGGCAACGGGAAATCGGGCAACGTCGGCGCGCCGAACTCGATGTTGACGTCGGCGCGCTCGGCGACCCACAGCGTGTTGTCGCACGCCTCCGGCACGTCCTTGAACAGGTAGCGCATCTCCGAGGCCGACTTGAGGTAGTGCTCCTCGCCGTCGAACTTGAACCGATTGGGGTTCGACAGCACATCCTGGGTCTGCACGCAGAGCAGCGCGCCGTGGGACTCGTGGTCCTCACGATGCGTGTAGTGGGAGTCGTTCGTCGCCAGCAGTGGGGCGCCGATCCGCTTCGCGAGCTCGATCAGCTTCGGGTTCGTGCGGCGCTGCTCGGCCAACCCGTGGTCCTGCAGCTCGACGAACAGGTTGTCGCGGCCGAAGATGTCCTGCAGCCGAGTGGCGGCTGTGAGCGCCCCCTTCTCGTCGTCGTGCAGCATCGCCTGCAGCACGTGGCCACCGAGGCAGCTGGTCGTCGCGATCAGCCCGTCGTGGTAGCGACTGAGCAGGTCCCAGTCCATCCGCGGCTTGTAGTAGTAGCCCTCGAGGAACGCCAGGCTGGAGAGCTGCATCAGGTTGCGGTAGCCCTGATCGTTCTCGGCGAGCAGCGTCAGGTGGTAGTAGAGCTTGTGGCCACCCTCGACGTCACCGCCGGAGTCGTCGACCCGGCCGCGGCGGGCCGGACGCTCGGTGCGGGTCTCGTAGGCAAGGTACGCCTCGGTGCCGATGATCGGCTTGATGCCCTGGGCGTTGCACTCACGATAGAAGTCGAGGACGCCGTACATGTTGCCGTGATCGGTGATGCCGAGCGCCGGTTGACCGTCGGCGATCGCCTTGGCGACCAACTCGGGCAGCCGTGCGGCGCCGTCGAGCATCGAGTACTCGGTGTGGACGTGGAGGTGGGTGAACGGTTCGCCCACGTTGCCTTCCCAGTTGACGGACGCCCCCAACAGGCCGGCGGCCGCTGCGTCCAAATGCGAACGATGTAACTTAGACTCAATGTACCCGTAGCTGGCTCACACCCAGCAACGAATCTCACGGCGCAGCGTGACGTCAAGCGACGAGGGAAGCGCCAGCGACGAGTCGCACGAGGTGCGAGGAGAAAGCGCAGCGGACGACGAGGCCGTCAGAGATGCGGACGACGAGCCCGTCAGAGATATTGGCCGCTGCGGTCGTCGCTCGGGGGTTGTTGACCTGGCATCATGCCGGGCTGGCCAGGCTGACCTGGCATGCCCGGCATCCCCGGCTGGCCCGGTGCCGAACCGCCCGGCAGTTGGCGAATCTGTTCGAGCTGCTGGCGGGCGGCGACCTGCTGGGCGAACAGCGTGGCCTGGATGCCGTGGAACAGACCCTCGAGCCATCCGACGAGCTGCGCCTTGGCGACGCGGAGCTCGGCGTCGGTCGGCGGCGAACCGTCGTCGTCGCGGAACGGCAGCGTGAGCATCTGCAGCTCGTCGCGCAGATCAGGTGACAGCGCGCTCGACAGCTCGACGATCGATCGCTCGTAGACCGCGGCGAGGCGCTCTCTACTGGCGTCGTCGAGTGGCGCAGAGCGGACCTCCTCCAGCAGCTGCTTGACCATCGAGCCGATGCGCATCACCTTTGCCGGCTCGATGACGGCCTCACCCTCCATGCGCTCCATGTCAGCCTGCTGGCGGGGCTCGCCATCCGCGCCAGGGGCTCGCGGGGCGTCGACGATCTCGCCGCGCTCGATCGTCGGTTCCACGGGAGGGTCGGCGGTGGGTTCGCTGTCGTTGCTCATCTGATTCCTTCGTGTTGTCGGGTCGCGATCAGTTGCGGAGGTAGCTGCACAGTGGCACGTTCACCTCGGCCGAGGTCAACGAGCCGTGGCGGCAGACCAGTGGGAATGGCCCCGTGTCGGCGGGATCGTGGAAGCTCACGGGCTCGCGGGCGACGAGGGCGACGTCACCGAGGCGTGACATGACGGGGGCAGACACGGCGGCGCCGAACCACGCCTCGTCGAGCAGCTGCTGGCGGGTCACGATCCACGCGGTGTCGCCGTGCTCGTCGACGGCGGCGTCGATGAGGTCCTTCTCCGCGCCCGGTCGTGCGTGCAGCCACCGGAATCTGCCCTCACCGGACTGCAATGCGACCATCCTCAGCAGGTCGTCGGAGTGCCGCACGATGTTGCGACCGACCTCGACCTGGCCGTGATCGGCGGTCACGAGCAGCACGGTGCCAGCCGGCACGGCGGCCAGAAGGTCGGCCACGAGCCGGTCGGCGGCGGCGATCTCGGCGTCGTAGAACTCGCCGAACCCGCGCTCGTGAGCGATCTTGTCGATGCCGCCGTAATAGGCGTAGACGAAGCGCTCCCCTGCTGCCAGCTCGGCGCGGACGAGCGGCGCGATCGACGACGGAGCGCGGTAACCCACCGGCCGCGACCCTCGCAGATGGGCTTCGCTGAACGCCGTGTGCTCGAGTTCGGCCTGGGACACGACGGGGACGGCATGACCGAGGAACGGGGTGAACGCCTGCACGTCACGAGGGACGAGGGCGTGGCGACGATCTCCCCGCGCCGAGCTCCAGCGCAACATGTTGACGATCTCCGTGCCGAACGCCACCCGGTAGCCGACGATCCCGTGCTCGCCGGGAGTGAGACCGGTCGAGATCGACGTCAACGCCGTGGCGGTGGTGGTCGGGGCAACGGTGGTGATGCTCGTCGACGACATCGAATCAAGGGCGGGCAGGAGCGCGGCGTGCTCTCGGAACTGGTCCCACCCGAGCCCGTCGAGCAGCAGCAGCACAGCCTGGTCGGCATGGCGGACCTCTTCGGGCATCCACGACGGGAGGTCGCGCGCCCATGCCTCCGGCCCCAGAAGGGCGGGGATGAGACCACGGACATTTCCGCCGCCGTAGTCGGGGAGCACGGGCTGGAGCGTCACCGAAACCCAAGTTCACCACCTTTGCTACACCGCGACCAACCAGGCCCGTACGATGGAGCGCAGTGCGAGTGTCGACAAGAGGTGACTATGCCTGCAGGGCGTTGCTCTCGCTGGCGCTGCACCGCGACGACTCGGGCACGGTTGTTCCCACATCCGTTCGGGACATCGCCGAGCGCACGGCACTTCCACAGCCCTACCTCGAGCAAATCCTGCTCGCACTGAAGGGTGCGGGGCTCGTGCGGTCCAAACGCGGCGTCGGAGGCGGTTACGTCCTCGCTCGGCCGCCGTCGGAGATCGTGCTCTCCGACATCGTGTCCGCCGTCGACGGTCCGATCACGCTCGGCGATTTCGGCGAGCCGCACCAGGACGGTGCGTGCGACCACGAGGGCCAGTGCGTCTTGCTGGCCATCTGGAGCGTCGCGGGTGATCTCATGCGGCGCCACCTCGGTGAGTACACGCTCGAGTCCATCGCCTCGATGGCGCGCGGCGAGTCGCCCTGGCCACAGACCGTCACGGTATGACGTCGAGGGGCGTGAGCCCCTCACGGAACGCGACGAGGTCGGGGGCGAGCGCGCTCGTCCACGTCACGCGCTCACCCGTTGTCGGGTGTCGCAGCGCCAGCTCCACGGCGTGCAGGAACGGGCGCGTCAGCCCGAGTAACGGACGGCCGGCGCCGTAGACCTGATCGCCGACGAGCGGATGCCCGACGGCGGCGAGATGGACCCTGATCTGGTGTGTGCGGCCCGTCTCGAGCGTGCAGCGCAGCCCGGCGAGGTCAGGCTCGACGAACCGCTCGAGCACCTCGTAGCGCGTCCTCGCCGCCTTGCCCGGCGACGTCACCGCACGACGCAACGGATCGCCGGGATCGGCGCCGATGGGCGCGTCGATCAACGCCTGGGCAGCAC
>JACDGA010000433.1 GCA_013815505.1 Acidimicrobiia bacterium | reverse complement strand
GTGTCGACCTGCACATCGGCGACGGCGAGCGGCTCGCGCTCGTCGGGCCGACGGGTGCCGGCAAGTCGACGGTGGCCAAGCTCGTCGCCCGCTTCTACGACCCGGCGTCCGGTGCGGTGCGCTTCGGTGGCGTCGACCTGCGCGACGCCGCGATGAGCGACATCCGCGACCGGATCGTCGTCGTGCCCCAGGAGGGATTCCTGTTCGGCGGCACGATCCTCGACAACATCCGCATCGCCCGCGCCGACGCCAGCGACGACGAGGTCGCCGCCGCCATCCACGCGATCGGTGCCCTCGCCCGGTTCGAGGCGTTCGGGGACGGACTGCACACCGAGGTCCGCGAGCGTGGCTCGCGGCTGTCGGCCGGCGAGCGACAGCTCGTCGCGCTGGCGAGGGCAGCGCTTGTCGACCCCGCCGTCCTCGTGCTCGACGAGGCGACATCCAACCTCGACCCTGGCACCGAGCTTGTCGTCGAGGGCGCGCTCGAGCGACTGATGAGTGGTCGCACCGTGGTCGTCGTCGCCCACCGGCTGTCGACGGTTCGCCGTGCCGACCGGATCGCGGTCATCGACCATGCCCGCCTCGTGGAGCTCGGCACCCACGACGAGCTCGTCGCGGCCGGAGGTGTCTACGCCGGCCTTGCCGATGCCTGGGTCCGCACCCACGCTGTGTCAACGTGAACCGTCAGATGCCGGTCTCGATCGGTGTCTCGGGGACGCCGTCGCGGATCAGGTCGGCGAGCAGTGACGGCAGCGTCCGCGGCGCGAAGTGGGTGGTGACGGGTACGGAGCACAGCTCGTCGACCGTCCACCAGCGCAGCTCGTGCAGGCGCTCGGCCCTCAGCTCCTCCCAGCTCAGCATGGGCGCCGGTTCGAACGGCGCGGTACGCACGAGGTAGATGTGATCGCGCTGGCCGTCCCACGAGCCGTCGAGGAACGGGACGACGTGGCGCCGCATCCAGACGAGTGGTCCGATGTCGACGTCGGCGAGTCCCAGCTCCTCGCGCAGCTCTCGGCGCAGCGTCGCCTCGTCGTCCTCGCCGGGCTCCTGGCCGCCTCCGGGCGTCGCCCACACAGTGGCTGTCGGGAACTCGAAGCGCACGAGCAGCACCCGGTCGTCGCTGTCGAGCAGCAGCGCCCGCGCCGCGCGCCGGATGCGCAGTGGCGGGGTCATGACGCGGCGCCGGCGGGACTACGGCGCGACACGGGTGTTGCGGCGACGATCGCAGCGGCGCCACCGGCGAGCGTGAGGACGGCGATCGTGACGCTGGAGGCGTCGGCGAGGAGACCGACGGCGGGCGCACCGAGGAGGAACCCGAGACGGGCGCCGCTCGAGAACGCCGCCATCGCGCCGTGCGAGCCGCCCGTGAGGTCGCCTGCGGCGCGGAACAGCAGCGGGAACAGCGACGAGAGACCGATGCCTGTGACGAGCAGGCCGAGGGCGCTCGTCACGGCGAACGGCGTCGTCGCGGCGAGGACGAGCCCGATCACGGTGAGCAGCGCACCGCCACGACGCGTCCGCTCGGCGCCGTAGCGGTCGGTGGCGGTGTCGCCGAAGATCCGCCCGACCAACATCCCACCTGCCGTGGCGACGAGTCCGAGGCTCGCCACGCCAGGGCTGATGTCGAAGCGGTCGTCGAGCAGCAGCGCGGCCCAGTCGTTCGGCGGCTGTTCGGCGAGCGCCACCATCGCGCCGATGGCGAACAGGCGCAGGAGCAGACGTCGTGGCGTCGATGTCCGGACCTCGGCCGGCAACCCGAGACCGCCGATGTCACCGTCGTCACTGGTGTCGGCGTCGGCGGGGTCGGCGGTGTCGGTGGCGACGGGCACCGGTGACGGCAGGAGCCAGGCGCGGGCCACGGCGGTGATGCCGAGCAGCACGGCGGACGTCACGAGGAGCTGCACCCGCACTGAGATCCCCGCTGCTGCGACGCGACCGGCTACGAGTGCGCCAGTCATCGCGCCGGCGCTCCACAGGGCGTGGAAGCGGGTGATGATCGAACGCCCGAGGCGGCGCTGGAGCGTGAGCGCCTGGGCGTTCATCGCCACGTCGGTGAGCCCGTCGAAGGCGCCGAGCACGATGAGCACGCCGAACACGACAAGCGCCACCGATGACAACCCGAGCGCGGCGAGGCAGATCGACATCGCCGCCGACGTCACGACCGTCACCGTGCCGGCGCCGTAACGATCGACTGCTCTGCCGCTGGCGAGGCTGGCGGCGAGTCCACCGACACCAGTGCCGAGCAGCGTCAGGCCGAGCGCCGCGTCGGAGACGCCGAGTTGCGCCTTGACCTCGGGGAGGCGAGCTGTCCACGACGCAAGGGATGCGCCGTTGACGAAGAAGACGGCGGCGATGGCGGCAGCGGTGCGGCGAGGCGAGACGACGGCGTGCGCCGCGGCGTCAGCGCCGGCGAACACGGGAGCGTGGACCGCGTCCCGCGATCGCTTGGAGGACGAGCAGCAGCAGGATCGCGCCGAGCGCGGCGACGACGACGGTGCGGAACGAGAACTCGTCGAGTCCTCGC
>JACDGA010000432.1 GCA_013815505.1 Acidimicrobiia bacterium | reverse complement strand
GGCGGCGCGACTCGTCACGACGAAGGCGTCAAGTGCCGGCACCCACGTGGCCGGTCCCCGTGCCCGCATCGCCGCCAGGTGCGGGTGCGGATCGAGCGCCAGCTGCTCGACCGAGACGTCGCTCGTGCTCAGAAGCGCCAGACTACCGATGGTGCAGGTGACAGAGTGGCTCGACGGGTTCCAACGAAGGCACCGCTGGGCCAGCTTCCCGCTCGGGGTCGTCTACAAGTTCTTCGAGGACCAGGGGCCGTACCTCGCCGCGTTGATCACGTACTACGGCTTCTTGTCGATGTTCCCGCTGTTGTTGCTGTCGTCCTCCGTGCTCGGCTTCGTATTGCAGGACAACCCCGATCTGCAACAGCGGATCCTCGACTCGGCGCTGAGCCAGTTCCCCATCATCGGTGAGGAGTTGAGCGATCCAGAGGCGCTGCGCGGCAGCGTCGCCGCCGTCCTCGTCGGTGCGGTGGTCGCGATCTACGGCACGCTGGGCGTCGCCCAGGCGTTGCAGCACGCGATGAACGTCGCCTGGTCGATCCCCCGCCACCACCGACCGAACCCGTTCCGTGCGAGGCTGCGCAGCCTGCTGCTCGTCGCCACAGCCGGCGTCGCCGTCGTCACGACGACCATCCTCTCGGTGCTCGCCGGCTCCACCGAAGACGGCCAGATGTTCGCCGGACCGCTGGCGATCCTCGCCGTGGTGGCCGCTTTCGCGATCAACGCTGCCGTCTTCGTCGCCGTGTTCCGGATCTCTGCGGCGACCACGCTCAGCATTCGTGCCGTCCTGCCGGGTGCCGTCATCGGCGCGCTCATCTGGCAGCTCGTGCAGATCTTCGGCACGGTGTACGCGAGGACCGTCGTCGCCAACGCCAGCGCGACGTACGGCGTGTTCGCTTTGGTGCTCGGCCTGATGGCGTGGATCTTCCTCGCCACATCGGGCGTCGTGCTCGGCGTCGAGGTCAACGTCGTGCGGGCCAAGCACCTCTACCCGCGCGCGCTGCTCACGCTGTTCACCGACAACGTCGACCTGACGGGTGCCGACCGTCGGGCGTACACCGACGCCGTGATCGCACAGCGGCACAAGGCGTTCCAGTCGATCGAGGTCGACTTCGAGGACGAGGGGCAGCAGGCAACGGCGCGCAAGCTGGCGGCGCAAGCGCACCGTCCGCCGGCCGGCGGCGAGCAGAGAGGCGTCGCGCCGCCGGCAAGCCCGACGACGAGCGCTTCGGTGGCCGAATGCGATGATGACACCGCAACACGGAACGAGGACACCACACGATGACACCGGTCACTGGCGATCTCGACCGGCTCGCCGACTTCCTCGGGGATGCCCGCACGAGGTCCGCCGTGGTCATCGTGGACGCCGTCGTCGAGTCCAACGGCTACGGCGAGCGCGTGCGAGCGGCTCTGCCGCGAGACGTGGTCGTGTCGACCCATGTCGTCGAACCGGGCGAGCCGAGCGCCGCTGCGGTCGATCTCGCCGCCGACGCCGTCCGAGCTGCGGGTCGTGGCGCTGCGGTCGTGGCCGTCGGTGGCGGCAGCGTGCTCGACATCGCGAAGTTGGCGTCGTCCGTGGCCACGGCCGGCGATCCCGTCGGCGTGTACGCGCTCGGTGCCAGGCGCCTCCCCGCCCGGCACGTGCTCGTCGCGATCCCGACCACCTCGGGAACGGGCTCGGAGGCGACGCGCACCTGCATCTTCAGCGACTCCGCCAATCGCAAGGTGTGGGCGTGGGGCGACGAGCTGTTGCCCGACCTCGTCGTCCTCGATCCGCAGGCGACCGTCACGTTGCCGGCGACGATCACGGCTGCGACCGGTCTCGACGCCTTCGTCCACGCCGTCGAGGCCGCCAGCGGCCAACGCCGCGATGCAGAATCGGTGAAGGCGGCATCGCAGGCGATCGCACTGGTCCTCACCTCGCTGCCAGCCGCCGTGCGAGACGGCACGGACCTCGACGCCAGGGCAGCGATGCAACGCGCCGCCCACCTTGCTGGCAACGCCATCGACCGGTCCGGCACCGGCGTCGCCCACGCCATCGGACACGCCCTCGGCACCCTCGCCCACGTGCCCCACGGAGCTGCCGTCGCCGTCGGGCTCGACGCCGCCCTCGCCTGGAACGTCGACGCCGCACACGACCGGTACGTCACCGTCGCCGACGCCGCCGGTGTCCCGGTCGCGGGGCTCGCCGAGCGCTACGAGACGCTGCTCGCCGACGTCGCCTTCGACAACGTTGCCACCGCCATCGGCACAATCGGGTCCGACGCGGGACGCATCGCCGCCACGATGGGCGCCGAGGAGAACCTCCCCATGCTCGACAACAACGCCAGCCCACCAGCACCCGTCGATCGGCACCACCTTGCAGAACGCACACTGCAGCGGTGGACGACGTGGTGCGAACACGGAGGTCGGCGATGACGGCCATCGCCCGCATCGACATCAGCCATCATCGGCTCCCGCTCGACCCGCCTTTTCCTGCGTCGTGGGATCCCCGCCCGCGCACCCACTTCCCGGCGACGGTCGTCCAGGTTCG
>JACDGA010000431.1 GCA_013815505.1 Acidimicrobiia bacterium | reverse complement strand
GGTATGGAGCTACCACCCGCATCGTGAACGTCTCGAGCTCGTCTACGAGTCGCCCGCCTCATCCGAGCTCGACCTGCCCGACAACATCGAGGCGTCCCGGCGTGGTTCGCTGGTGCTGTGCGAGGACGGCGGTGGCGACAACTTCGTCCGTGGTCTGACGCGCAGGGGCGAGCTGTTCACGTTCGCGCGCAACGCCGACGCCGCCCAGGTCGGCCAGGAGTTCGCAGGCGCACGGTTCAGCCCCGACGGTCACACGATGTTCGTCAACGTCCAGTCCAGCTCGGGTTACTCGGTGGCGATCTGGGGGCCGTGGCACCGCGGACAGTTCTGACCAGGTCGTGGCGTCGCGTCGCGCTGGTCGCGGCCCTGCTCACCGGCTGTGCTGACGACACCACATCGTCGGGCTCCGATACATCCACTGCGTCGACGTCGCTGACGTCGACGACAGCCGCACCGACCACCACTGTCGCGCCCGCACGAGGTGTGTGCGAGGCGTTGCGTGCCGACGATCTCGTCGCTTGGTTCGGCTGGCCCGTGCGAGGCGACGTCCGCATCGACGCCCCGTCGCGGTGCCGGCTCAGCCTGCGTGACCGCCAGCGCGTGACGATCTCTTCGGGAACCGAGACCGACCTCGCCGCCCGATTCGAGGAGTTCACCGCGTTCGGCGCACCGCTGTCGGAGTTCCGGCCGGGCCGGCCGGCGACGAACGTCGTCTGCTACGGCACGGGGCACACCGTCGCGGTCGCCACGACGCCGACGTCGGAGATCGTCGTGATCGACGTGCGAGCGCCCGAAGGCGCCGTGCCCTCGCTCCCCAGAGCCGGCACGGCGGAGTTCCTCGCCGAGCGGATGAGCACCGTCGGCATCGACGAGCGGGCGGCCACGCTGGCGCAGCTCAACGGGGACGTCGCCGATGCCTGCTGGAACCTCGCCGCTACGGCCGGCAGTCGCGTCGGTGGCGGCGATGCCGTCGTCGAACTGGTCCCCGTGGGACTCGATTTGCGCCGAGGGGTTCGCGCACGTGAAGAGATCGCGATCGGGCGTGGACTCGTCGGCACGGTCAGCTTCGCCGTGACCGAGCCCGACCGGTGTCGCGGTGCCGACAACGGTCAGCCGCTCGGCACGTCGTCGTGGCCGCTGATCGCAGGGCGAGCCCGCGCCCGTGTTCGCCCGTCGGCGTCACCGGACGGCTGCCTCGACGTCACGCTCGAGCTATCGGGACTCGTCGTCGAGCGCCCCGACGACGGCCGGGTCCCGCTCTCCGACGTAGAGGTGCGCAACCGCTCGTTCGGCAGCGGGATCCTCGACGGCTGCGTCTTCCCGCGGCAGGCCTGAGACCGGCGCTCGCCACCTCAAGGATACGATCGGGTGCGTGGACTGGCTGTTCGACGAGCCGGCGGTGGTGCTGGTGTTGGTCGCCCTCGCCGCGATCCTGCTCGTGATCGAGGTCGCGCTGCCGACGCTCGGCATCGCCGGCACACTCGGATTTGCGGCCGCCACTGGAGCCGTCGTCGCCATATCGCGTGATGACATGACGTGGTGGCCGCTCGTCGGACCGGCCGCCGCGGTGCTCGTCTGGGCGGTGCTGATCGCTGCCCGGATGAGCTCGCCGGTGACGGAGGTGCTCGCAGCGGCGTCGTTCGCACTCGGCGGTGTCGGATTCGGACTCGCCAACGACGACGTTGCCAGCATCGTCGTCGCCGTGATCACAACAGCCGTCCTCGCGCTGGGGTTCCCACACGCCCAGCGCGCAGCCAACCGGCTCCTCGACCGGCCGTCGGTCGTCGGAATGGAGGGTCTCGTCGGGCGGGCGGCGACGGTCGACCGATGGCAGGGCGACGTCCACGTCGTGCTCCTCGACGGCTCCCGCTGGAACGCCGAGACTGACGCGCCCGTCGAGCTACGAGCCGGCGACGAGGTCGAGGTCGTCGGCTTCCACGGCAGCACCGTCGCGATCCGTCCCGCCGTCGTTCGACCCCCCACCGGCCCCCCGCTCTCGCCCGCATCCTGAACCCTGGAGTCCTCATGCCCGCTGTTGCCGCCGTCGCCCTCGTCCTGCTCGGGATCGCCGTCATCCTGTTCGCCTCGTCGGTCAAGATCGTGCAGGAGTACGAGCGTGGCGTGATCTTCCGGCTCGGACGGTCCCAGGGCGCGAAGGGACCGGGCGTGTTCTTCGTGATCCCGATCATCGACAGGATCGTGCGCACGAACTTGCAGGTCATCGCCGCACCGGTGGCATCGCAAGGAGTCATCACTCGCGACAACGTGACGTGTCTCGTCGACGCCGTGGCCTACTTCCAGGTCGTCGATCCTGCTGCGTCGGTGATCAATGTGCAGAACTGGTACGGCGCCTCGCAGCTCGTGGCGCAGACGACGCTGCGATCCATCGTCGGACGCCACGAGCTCGATCAGTTGCTGTCCGAGCGCGACCGCATCGACGCCGAGCTGCAGCTGGCGCTCGACTCGCAGACCGAACCGTGGGGTGTCAAGGTGCATCGCGTCGAGATCCGCGACGTGGGTCTGCCCGAGC
>JACDGA010000430.1 GCA_013815505.1 Acidimicrobiia bacterium | reverse complement strand
TGCGAGTAGCCGTCAACGGGTGTTCTTGAGCGCCGGGAATTTCGCTTCGAGCGTTTGGCGGTCGGCCGTGGTGCGGGTCATCCGCTCGGGTGTGCGCATGCCCGAAGGCGGTCGCTCAGGCTGGAACCAGTCGTCCTCGCCGCCCGTAGGCGTGTAGGTCCGACTCAACGATCTGGTCGAGATGTGGTCAGGCGCCAGGTCGAGCTCAGCGCGACTGGCGAAGCGATGCCGTCTACCAGGGCGTTTACGTCGGGGAGGCGGGATTCGAACCCGCGACCTCCTGCTCCCAAAGCAGGTGCGCTAACCAGGCTGCGCTACTCCCCGGACGTAGCGACGCTACCGCCGGGCGCGACCAGGGGCCACGGGCGCCCACGCTCGACCGCAAGCGCGAGGTCGAGGAGAAGCGGCTCCGAGAAGTGGCGGCCGACGACCTGCAGCCCGATAGGCATGCCATCCAGCAGTCCCGCCGGGATCGAGATCGCCGGGTTGCCGTGCAGGTTGGCCGGGAACGTCAGCAGTCCGTTGTTGGCCATCCCGCCGTGGACGCCACCGAACGTGTCGGGCAGTGGACCCTCCGCCTCGAACGCCACGTCCGGGTTGCTCGCCGTGATCACCAGGTCGACCCCCTCTGCCGGGTCGAAGATGCGCGCCATCGTCTCGTTCAGCTGCATCCGGCGCTGCTCGATCCGGTAGCGCGCCTCGGCGGAGTACTTTCCCGCCGTTGCCTCCAAGCCGTGGCGCACCTCCGGCGTCAGGTCGTCGGCGCACGCCGGCCAGCGATCGCCGAGCTCGGCGGCGATCGAGATCATCCCTGAGATCGACCACGCTGCCCCCATTCGTGGCAACGCCGTGTCCACGCCGTCGACGCGCTGGAGGCCCGCCGTCGAGCACAGCCACTCGGTCACCGACTCGAGGCTCTCCCACATCGCAGGCGACACGACGGCGCCGCCCCAGTTGGCCACGACGACGACCCGCAGCCCAAGCAACGCCTCGCCGTGCGAACCGAGCTCCGGTTCCCACGGCTCGGTGCGCGCGAGGCTGAGCGGGTCGCGGGCATCGTGACCGTTGCAGACATCGAACCACCTCGCCGTGTCGCGCACCGACCGTGATAGGCACCCGACCGTCACCGTGAGATTGCCGTACGTGGCGGCGGGAGAACGTGGGATCCGCCCGAACGTCGACTTCAACCCGACGAGTCCGCAGAACCCGGCGGGGATGCGGATCGAGCCGCCACCGTCGCCACCCGTCGCCAGCGTCACGAGCCCCCCGGCGACCGCCGCTGCCGTGCCGCCCGACGAGCCGCCCGGCGTGCGACCTTGATCCCACGGGTTGCGCGTCGCGCCGTTGAGCACCGTTCGGGTGAGGTTGACGGCACCGAACTCCGAGGCGGTCGTCAGACCGACCAACGCAGCGCCACCGACATCGCGAGCGCGCTCGACGTGCGTCGACGTACCCGTCGCCACCCGGTCGGCGAAGGCGACGCAGGCGTCCGTGTCGGGCCAGCCGGCCACCTGGTCGAGCTCCTTCACGCCGATCGGCACGCCACCGAACGGCAGCGACGTGTCGGCAGCGGACGCAGCAGTGAGCGCCGCCTCACCGTCGAGGTACGAGAAGGCGTTGAGGCCGCTCGTCTCGATCGCCGCAAGCGTTGCCGCCAGCTCCTCCGCGGGGGAGTGCTCGCCGGCACGGAATGCATCCACGAGAGAGCAGGCGTCGCCCTGCCACGGTCCGTCGCTCATGCCGGCGACCGTAGCTCGCGGCAACGGAACGGCTCCGTCGTGCGATGCGAAACGGATCGGCGGCGTCAGCCGCGGTCGCGAGGTGAGCGGCCGGAGATGAAGTCGATCGCCCTCGCCACGTTCGCCGCCACGGTGCGTTCGCGCTTCGGTCCCTCGATGAACCAGGTCGCAGCCTGCAACGGCACGGGTGACCCGGATCGACTCGCTTCCTCGCTCGCCGCTCGCGCCGTCTTCACGGCGTGGGCGTGGACGATGAACGACGACGACGGATCGTCGAGCGACCGGCGCTGCAGCGCCACGCCGGCGTCCTCGAGATCCGACGTGCCAAGATCGATCTCGACGGGCTCGGCGACACGGGTGTGCCACTCGTGTCGGCCCGTCCAGTGGGCGAGGAACACACACCACAGCGCCAGTCGCACCGTGTCGGGACCGGGTCCGTGGGCGGTGTGCCAGCGCACGGCGTTGGCCATCGTGATCCCGTGGGTGATGTCGAGCCACCCGAAGTCGTCGTGCACGTCGGCCTCGCCCGCCGGGTCGTAGCGCAACAGCCGGGCGGACACGGTCTCCACGACCACGTCGAGCAGACCGTCGACGCCGGCACCCGATCGCAGCGCCGCCGTCGCGGCGTGCAACGGATCGGCTCGCCCGCCCTGATCGAGGATCGCTGCGGCGAGACCACCGTCGTCGGTCCACGCGTCGTCGACCGGCATCTCGAACAGCGCGACGAGATCGACATCCGAGAGCTCGCGGGTGAACGGTCGCATGTACGGCAGCGTGTCCATGCGCGTTGCGTAGACG
>JACDGA010000096.1 GCA_013815505.1 Acidimicrobiia bacterium | reverse complement strand
TGCGAGCTGTGCGCCGGTGTCTGCCCGGCGAAGTGCATCTACGTGCGCGGCGCCGACAACGATCCCGAGAATCCGACGGCACCGGGCGAGCGCTTCGGCTACGTCTACGAGATCAACTACCTCCGCTGCATCCACTGCGACCTGTGTGTCGAGGCCTGTCCGACGGAGGCGATCACCGAGACGAAGCTGTTCGAGTTCTCGTTCACGAACCGTCAGGACGCGATCTACACGAAGACCGAGCTGCTCGTCGACGACGACGGCAAGGCGCAGCGCCTGCCGTGGGAGGACTGGCGCGAGGGCGAGGACACCCACACCAGTGGCTGGGTGCGAGCGACGGCGCCCGGTGGCGACCCGCAGTTCGACGGCGTCGTCGGATGGAGCGGCGACCTCGGCTTCGGCGTCCGCCCCGGCGAGGGCACGCAGTCCGAGCGCGACAAGGACGCCACCGGCCGCAGCCCGTCGGGCGTCCGCCTCGTGTCGCGCGCGGAGGGCTTCACCGGCGCCGAGCACACACCCACGTCGAACGTCGACCCCCCGCGAACCGGCCGAGACGACCACACCGACCCCGCCACCCCCGACGCCATCGACGACGCCAACACCCCATCGGGCGAACACACCTGATGGAACTGATTGTTTTTCTCGTCGCCGCGATCATGGTGATCGGCGGTGCGGTTGGCGTCGTGGCGATGCGCAACCCGGTGCACGCAGCGCTCAGCCTCGTGCTGACGCTGTTCGGGGTCGCTGTGCACTTCGTCTCGATGGAGGCGCACTTCCTCGCCGCCGTGCAGGTCATCGTGTACGCCGGCGCGATCGTCGTGCTGTTCCTGTTCGTGCTGATGCTGCTCGGCGTCGACAAGGCCGAGAACCTGCGCGTCGAACCGCTCCCGGTGCAGCGGCCGTTAGCAGCGATCATGGGCATCGCGCTCGTCGGGCTCGTCGTGGCGGCCGTCGTCGACACGCGTGAGACGACACCCGCCGGGCTCGGCAGCGGCATCGATGTCGCCACGGCAGGCGTCGTCGACGGTGAGGGCGGCCACGACGCCAACATCCGCCAGCTCGCCGACAGCTTGTTCAGCGACTACGTGTTCGCCTTCGAGTTGACGTCGGTGCTGCTGATCGTCGCGGTCGCCGGCACGGTGCTGATGACCCGCAAGCTGCGTGAGCCCGCCGACGACGAGAGCGGCGAGTGAGTCCGATGTCGACGAGTCGAGCGTCGTGGCGCCAGCCACAGCGAGACAGCCGAGAGCGGCCGAAGTGCAGCGGCGGCCAGTCGAGGCCATCGAGTCGAGCGTCGTGGCGCCAGCCACGGCGAGACAGCCGAGAGCGGCCGAAGTGCAGCGGCGGCCAGTCGAGGCCATCGAGTCGAGCGTCGTGGCGCCAGCCACGGCGAGACAGCCGAGAGCGGCCGAAGTGCAGCGGCGGCCAGTCGAGGCCATTGACGAGGTCTGACTCGTGACTGCCGTCAGCCTCGCCGTGCCCACCTCGACGTACTACCTCGTGCTGGCGGCGGTGCTGTT
Source organism: Acidimicrobiia bacterium (assembly GCA_013815505.1). Lineage (GTDB taxonomy): Bacteria > Actinomycetota > Acidimicrobiia > Acidimicrobiales > Ilumatobacteraceae > JACDHN01. Next base: position 5,483 of record JACDGA010000096.1, on the reverse strand, counting down.
CGGCATCGGCGCCGTCGGAGTGCTCGTGCGCCGCAACCCGCTCGTGCTGTTCATGTGTGTCGAGCTGATGCTCAACGCCGTCAACCTCACGTTCGTCGCCTTCGCCGACCGACTCGGCGACATCAACGGCCAGACGGCCGTGTTCTTCGTGCTCGTGGTCGCCGCCGCCGAGGTGGTGGTCGGCCTCGGCATCGTCGTGTCGATCATCCGGCGACGACCCGGCGCCACTGCCGACGACCTGAACGAGTTGAAGGGCTAGCGGGGTGCTCGACGTGATCTGGTTGATTCCGGCGTTCCCGTTGGCGGGGTTCGTGCTGATCCTGCTGTTCGGGCGGCGATTGGGTGAGCCGCGCGCCGGCTACCTGGCGACGACGATGATGGTGGCGAGCTTCGTCGTCTCCGCCGGCGCCTTCCTCGACCTGCTCGGCAAGCCGGAAGAGGACCGGGCACACATCGAGGAGCTGTTCTCGTGGGTGCCGGTCTCCACGCTGGACGTCAACATGGCGTTCCTCGCCGACCCGCTCAGCATCACGATGTGCCTGTTCGTGACGGGCGTCGGAGCGGTGATCCACCTCTACGCCATCGGGTACATGCACGGTGACGCGAAGTTCTCGAAGTTCTTCCTCTACCTCAACCTGTTTTCGCTCTCGATGCTGCTGCTCGTGCTCGGCGAGAACCTGCTCGTCACGTTCCTCGGCTGGGAGGGCGTCGGCACCTGCTCGTACCTGTTGATCTCGTTCTGGCACACCCGCGAGTCGGCGGCGACGGCCGGCAAGAAGGCGTTCGTCACCAACCGCATCGGTGACTGGGGCTTCATGCTGGCGATGTTCCTCGCCTTCAACGCCGTCGGCACGCTCAGCTACGACAAGCTCAACCTGGCCGCCGAAGAGGGCCTCCTCAGCTCGTCGACGGCGACGGGCATCGCCGTGCTGCTGTTCGTCGGCGCCGTCGGCAAGAGCGCGCAGCTCCCGCTGTACGTCTGGCTTCCCGACGCGATGGAGGGCCCGACGCCGGTGTCGGCGCTGATCCATGCCGCGACGATGGTCACCGCCGGAGTGTTCCTGATGACGCGCGTCAACCCGATCATCGCCGTATCGAGCGATTGGGTGCCGACGCTGATCGCATGGGTCGGTGCTGCGACGGCGCTGTTCGCTGCCACGATCGCCGTCGCCCAGAACGACATCAAGAAGGTGCTCGCCTACTCCACGATCAGCCAGCTCGGCTACATGTTCCTCGCCGTCGGGTCGGGCGCGTACGTCGCCGCGATCTTCCACATGGTCACACACGCTTTCTTCAAGGCGTTGCTGTTCCTCGGCTCCGGGTCGGTGATCCACGGGATGCACGACGAGCAGGACATGCGCAAGATGGGGCTGCTGCGCAAGGCCATGCCAGTGACTGCCATCACGTTCGTCATCGGTTGGCTGGCGATCGCCGGCGTGCCGCCGTTCGCCGGTTTCTGGAGCAAGGACGAGATCTTGCTGTTCAGCCTCGCGAAGAGCCCGGCGCTGTACGTCGTCGGCCTCGTGACGGCGCTGCTCACCGCCTACTACATGACCCGGCAGGTGGTGATGGTGTTCTTCGGGAAGGCGCGCTGGGAGAGCCACGCCGAAGAGCACGGGGCGCAGGGTGACGCCAGGCCCCACGAGTCGCCGATCCTGATGCTGCTCCCCCTCGTCGTCCTCGCGATCGCCTCGGTCGTCGGCGGCGGCATCCAGCTCCCGTTCTCCGACGCGACGCATCGCCTGGAGCACTGGCTGCATCCCGTCGTCGAGGCTGGCGAAGCCGAGATCGAGGGGACGTGGGCGTACGACAACAAGTACCTGCTGCTCGGCATCGCCACCGTCGTCACGCTCATCGGCATCGCGCTCGCCTGGCTCGTCTACGAGCGGCGCCGCCTGCGTGTCGTGGAGCCGAAGGTGCTCGAGCACGCCTGGTACTACGACGAGGCGCTGTCGAACGTCATGGGTGGCCCGGGTCGCGAGGCGTTCGAGGCGACGTCGTGGTTCGACCGCAACGTCGTTGACGGTGGCGTGCGCGCCACGGCGTGGGGCGTGCGCAGTGCCGCCACCGGCTTGCGCACGGGCCAGAGCGGTTTCGTGCGCGCCTCTGCGGGGATCATCGGCATCGGCGCCGTGCTCTTGCTGGCGTGGTTCGTCGTCGTGAGAGGGATCCTCTAGGTGGAGACCTCATTCCCGATCCTCACTGCGCTGATCGCGACGCCGCTCGTCGGCGCCGTGCTCGTGGCGCTGCTCAGCTGGCGCAGGTCGGCCGAGGTGGGCAAGCTCGTCGGACTTCTCTCGGCGGTCGTCACGGCGGCGCTGAGCGTGTGGCTGCTCGCCTCGTACGAGACCGGCGAGGTCGGCTACCAGTTCGTGACCCAGCAGATGTGGATCGAGCGCTGGGGCATCTCGTGGCACCTCGGCGTCGACGGGATCTCACTGTTCCTCGTCGTCCTGACCGGCCTGCTGTTCCCGCTCGCCCTGCTCGGCGTCGACCCCCACCACAACGGCAAGGCGTACCTGGTGTGGATGCTGATTCTCGAGGCCGGGGTGATGGGGTCGTTCATCAGTCTCGACCTGTTCGTGTTCTTCCTGTTCTTCGAGATCGTGCTCGTGCCGATGTACTTCCTCATCGGCGGATGGGGCTACGAGGGCCGCGTCCACGCCGCGCTGAAGTTCTTCCTCTACACGATGTTCGGTTCGGCGTTCATGTTCGTCGGTGTCGTCGCCACCGCCTTCCTCGCCCGCGAGAGCGTGGGGCGCATCACGTTTGACCTCGTCGTGCTGCAGGAGCAGGCCGAGTTCGCCACGTCGACGGGTCGCTGGCTGTTCTTCGCCTTCGCCGTCGCCTTCGCCGTCAAGGTGCCCATCTTCCCGCTGCACACATGGCTGCCCGATGCGCACACCCAGGCGCCCACGGCCGGCTCGGTGATCCTCGCCGCCGTGATGCTGAAGCTCGGCACGTACGGATTCCTCCGGTTCGGGCTCGGCCTCTTTCCCGAAGCGGCGTACTGGGCCCGACCGCTGTTCCTCACACTCGGCGTCGTCGGGATCATCTACGGCGCGATCGTCGCCACGATGCAAAAGGATCTCAAACGGCTCGTCGCCTACTCGTCGATCGCCCACCTCGGGTTCATCGTGCTCGGCTCGTTCGCGTTCACGAGCCAGTCGATCTCGGGCAGCGTGCTGCAGATGATCAACCATGGGGTGTCGACGGGTGCGCTGTTCCTCCTCGTCGGCTGGATCTACGAGCGCCGCCACACCCGCCAGATCGCCGAGCTGCGTGGCATCCAGGCGGTCGCCCCGATCTTTGCCGCCGGGTTCATGGTCGTGATGCTGTCGTCGGTCGGCGTGCCCGGTCTGAACGGGTTCGTCGGCGAGTACCTCGTGCTCATCGGTTCGTTCGCGACCGCAAGGTGGTGGACCGTCGTCGCCGCCGCCGGCGTGATCCTCGCCGCGGTGTACCTGCTGTGGGCCTACCAGCGTGTGTTCCACGGCGAGCCCGACGAAGAGAACCGCAGCTTCCGTGAGCTGACCGTGCGCGAGGGGCTCGTGCTCGTGCCGTTCCTCGCTGCGATCGTCTTCGTCGGCGTGTACCCGAAGCCGTTGCTCGACCGCATCGAGCCGAGCGTCACCGAGCTCATCGAGCACGTCGAGTCGCGCACGGATTATGTAGCGCCGGTGTCGCCTGCCGGCGAACGCGCAGGCGAGGAAGAGGGCGGCGGGTGATCGCCCAGGCTGGCGAGTTCGTCGGTCCCGATGTCGGGTGGTGGGCACTCTCACCGCTGCTCGTGCTCGTGGGCGGTGCGCTGTTCCTGCTCGTCGCCGGCGCAGTCACGCCGCCGTGGCCGAAGAGTGCGTACGCCGTGACGACGACGCTCATCGCGGCGGGCGCCGCCGTGCTGGCGGTGATCCAGTGGCAACAGATCCGTGACGACGGGCCGTCGCTTCTCGTCGGCGACGCGATCGCCTACGACCAGACGTCGGTGTTCTTCACCGTCACGATCTGTGCATCCGTCGGTCTCGTGGCGCTGCTCAGCGACGACTTCCTGCGTCGTCACGCGCTCGACGGGCCCGAGTTCTACGCGCTCTACCTCGTCGCCGCGACGGGCGGGATCGTGATGGCGTCGGCTAACGATCTGATCGTTCTGTTCCTCGGCGTCGAGACCCTCTCGCTGGCGCTGTACGTGCTGGCCGCCGCCGATCGTCGTCGCACGAAGAGCCAGGAGAGCGGGCTCAAGTACTTCGTCCTCGGTGGCTTCTCGTCGGCGTGCCTGCTGTACGGGATCGCGCTCGTCTACGGCGCAACGGGCTCCACGAACATCTCGGGAATGGTCGAGTACCTGCAGGCGACGGTGCCGCTCGATCGCCAGGATGCGCTGATGCTCGCCGGCATCGCGCTGCTGATGGTGGGGCTCGGGTTCAAGGTCGCCGCTGCGCCGTTCCACGTGTGGACGCCCGACGTCTACCAGGGCGCGCCGTCGCCCGTGAGCGCGTTCATGGCGTCGGCCGGCAAGGTGGCGGCGTTCGGTGCGATCGTGCGCGTGCTGGTCGTCGGACTGCCCTTCTACCGCGACGACTGGCGACCGGTCGTGTGGGTGCTCGCCGTGGCGTCGATGGTGATCGGCTCGGTGCTCGCCGTCGTGCAGCACGACATCAAACGTCTCCTCGCCTACTCGTCGATCAGCCATGCCGGGTTCGTGCTCGTCGGCATCGAGGCGGCCGCGCACCAGGCCGGTGGAGCCGAACTGGGGCGCGGCATCCCGAGCGTCGGCGTCTACCTTCTCGCCTACTCGGTGATGGTGATCGGTTCGTTCGGGGTGGTCGCCATCGCGTCGCGCAGCGATGACGAGGCCACCACGCTGGACAGCTTCCGAGGTTTCGCCTCCCGCCGCCCGGCGCTCGCCGTGGCGTTCACCGTGTTCCTGCTCGCCCAGGCGGGCGTGCCGTTCACGAGTGGCTTCATCGCCAAGTTCGGTGTGATCCAGGCGGCGGTGGAGGAGCGTTCGTACGCCATCGCAGTGATCGCGATGGTGGCGTCGGTGATCGCCGCCTTCCTCTACCTGCGGATCATCGTGTCGATGTGGATGGGTGACGCCGACGCCGATGTGGGCGACGTCGCGCTGGCGGGTGCGGGACGATCGCGCACGTGGTCGGGCTCGATGGCGATCGGCCTCGCCGCGCTGTTCACGATCGCCATCGGCGTGGTGCCGGGCTGGCTGCTCGAGGCCGCCGACTCGATCACCGGGTACGCCTCGCGATGATTGGGCGCCGGATCCTCGGCGTCGTGCTCGCCGTGTCGTCGGTCGGCGTCACGGCGTGCACCTCGTCCGACGAGGAGACGACGCGCAGTTCGGCGACGGCTGTCCCGACGACGGCCGCTCCGAGCACGGCAGCCCCGACGACGGCAGCCCCGACGACAGCAGTTGCGACGACGGCGGCCCCGACGACAGCAGTCCCGACGACAGCAGTCCCGACGACCAT
>JACDGA010000429.1 GCA_013815505.1 Acidimicrobiia bacterium | reverse complement strand
ACGCCTCCGTCATGGCGTACATCGGCCGCTCGGGATGGAACACGTTGCGTCTCGGCGCCTCGATCCCCGACGACGAGATATGCGCCGCGATCGACGAATCCTACGACGCCGTGGTCGCCAAGCTGCCGAAGCGTGACCGCCCGGTGTGACCGATACCGGGTTGCCGATCGACCAGGACGAGCACCACGATGCAGGCCATGACCGAACCCGTCGTCGACTACCGCGATCTCGCGCAGCTCGACACCCACGTCGATCACATCCGCAACGCACCGTCCACGGTCGGCACCGTGGATCTGATCGTCTCGCGCCAGGCGCACGCCGAGCGCACGGTGCTCGACACCGCGACGCTCGACCTCGACGAGGGACTCGCCGGTGACTCGTGGTCGCAGCGCCCCTCCCGCAACGGGCCCGACGGTGGCCCGGACCCCGACTCGCAGCTGAACATCATGAGCTCACGTGCGATCGCTGCGATCGCCGGCGACAAGGAGCACTGGCGCCACGCTGGCGACCAGTTCTTCCTCGACTTCGATCTCAGCCACGACAACCTGCCAGCGGGCACGCGGTTGCGCCTCGGTGACGATGCGGTGATCGAGATCACGCCGAAGTCGCACAACGGATGTGCGAAGTTCCGTGGACGCTACGGGCTCGACGCGATGCGCTGGGTCAACGGTCCCGCCGGCAAGGAGCTGCGCATCCGCGGCCTGTGCGCCAAGGTGATCGTGCCCGGCACGGTGCATTGCGGCGACAAGGTCATGCGCCTCACCGACGCCTGAAACCCGAGCCGTGCCTGACTCAGCGGGCGAGGGAGTCGGCAGGTCCTGGCACCTCGACCACGGGGTCGTCGCGGTCGTCGAACTCGGTGCGGAGCGCCCGTGACATGACGGCGTGCATCTCGTACAGCATCGTGATGTAGGTGAGTTCGATGATCTGCTCGCCCGTTAAGTGGTCGGCGAGCGCGGCGAACAGCGCATCGGGCACACGACCCTTCTCCAGCACAAGCGCATCGGTGTACGCAAGCACGAGCCGTTCGACCTCCTCGAACTGATCCGATGCGGCCCAGGCCGAGATCGCCGCGATCTTGTCCTCAGCCATGCCGAGCGTGCGGCACGACTTGCAGTGCTGCGAGTAGACGAACTGGCTCCCGACGAGCCAACCGGCGCGGGTCTGGCCGAGCTCCATCAGCTCTGGCGACAGCGTGCGCGCCGGGCTGCGATAGAGCGCGAACCCGTCGACGGCATGCTCGAACACGTCGGGAACGGCCGCGAACACCGTCCACCAGTCACCCGGCGTCCCGGTCGGTGTTCCGGGTTCGGCGACGGGGTCGCGGTCGCCGAACATCATGTCGTAGAGCGCCGACACGACCGGCGACGTCACCTCGTCGCGAGGCACCTGACGCAGTCGCGGCACGTCAGTGGGCGCCTGCGGTGGGAGCGGCGACCTGTGCTGCCACGACCGAGGTAGGAGCGTGACGCACATCGTCGGGCGTGAACGGCCTCGTCCATGCGGCGAGCTCGAGGAGGATCCCGTCGGGGTCGAAGAAGTACACGGAACGCACGAACACGTCGTCGCTCAGCTCTTTCGCCAGCCCGTACTCGCTGTCGTCGTGGTTCCACAGCTCGGTGCACTCGACGCCGTGCTCGACGAGCTGGTTGCGCAGCGCCTCGATCCGTTCGGGCGGCACGGAGATGGCGACATGGTTCATCGATCCAACCGCGGTGGCGAGGTCGCCGCGATCGGGCAGCGACGCCGCCGAGGCGATGCCGGGTGCTCGCGCCGGCGCATCGGGGAACCAGAAGAACGCAAGACAGTCGCCACCGCCGCAGTCGAAGAAGAAGTGTTGTCCCAGCCCCGCAGGCAGCTCGATGGTCTTGACGAGGGGCATGCCGAGCACGCCCTCGTAGAACTCGACGGTGCGGGCCATGTCGGCGCAGACGAGGGCGAGATGATTGATGCCCCCGTACCGAGGATCATCCAGTGCCATCCGGCGAGCCTACCGATGGGGGTGTCACCGGCTTTGACCCGTGCCCGGACGCGACGAAGGAGGGCCGCCAGCGCAGGCCCTCCTTCGATCACTCCCCCCGGAGCTAGTTGTTCTGGATCTTGATCTCGATGTCGACGCCGGCGGGCAGCTCGATGCGCTGCAGGCTGTCGATCGTCTTCGCGTTGGGGTTCAAGATGTCGATGAGCCGCTTGTGGATCCGCATCTCGAAGTGCTCTCGCGAGTCCTTGTCGACGTGCGGGCCGCGGATGACCGTGTACCGGTGCTTGTCGGTCGGAAGCGGGATGGGCCCGCGCACCGTGGCGTCGGTACGGGTCACCGTCTCGACGATCTTGCGCGTCGACTGATCGATGATCTCGTGGTCGAACGCCTTGAGACGGATGCGGATGTTCTGTGCCATGGGTCAGCCCGTCACTTGATGATCTTGGTGACGCGGCCGGCGCCGACGGTGCGTCCGCCTTCGCGGATCGCGAAGCGGAGTCCTTCGTCCATCGCGATCGGCTTACCCAACTCGACGGTCATCGTCACGTTGTCACCGGG
>JACDGA010000428.1 GCA_013815505.1 Acidimicrobiia bacterium | reverse complement strand
TACCGGTTCGGCACCCACTCCGGCTGGCTGGAGGCGTGCCACGACCTCGGGACGAGGGTGATCGCACCCGACTGCGGCTTCTACGCCGACCAACGCCCGTGCCTCGTGTACGCGCTGAACGCTGGCGAGTACGACGCAGCGAGCCTGGTCGATGCGGTCCGGCGCGCACACGCTGAAAGCGCACCACGGCGTCCGGGACTGCACCGACGTCTCGACGAGCGTCGGCTGCTCGCTGCACGGCACCGCGAGATCTACCTCGATGCGATGACGAACGCCGCGCTGTCCTGCCACCGCTGACGTCACCGACGGCGGGCGACGTCAGCGGTCGGCGGGATCACGCACGACGGTGGCGTAGGTGCCGATGCCCTGCAGCGAGTCGGCTTCGAGCCGACGGTCGCCGAGCACCACCGACTGGAGGGCACCCGACTCGGCGTCGAGATCGATATCTGTCAGCGAGCCGAGCTCGCGGCCGCCGTCGCTGAGGACGCGGCCACCGAGCGCCTTGTCGCCTCGCAGCCAGCAGCCGGGTAGCTCGGCGGGTATCGCACCGACGCGGTCGACCGCATCGATCGTGACGGCATCGGACCCGACCGCTTTGATGTCGTCCCATGCGAGCCACTCGCCGGCGCCCGTCGACTTGCCGACGCGCAGACCGTGCAGGCGCCGGCCCGGTACGTCGAGGACGACGTCGTCGATTCGTCCGACGGTCGTCGCCGTCGACAGGTCGAGCACCGGCTTGCCGAGCAGTTCGCTGACGTTCATCGGGATCCACCCCGCAGCGCGTCGCGGTAGCTGTCGACTGCCTCGGCGAACCCGGCGAGATCGTTGGACACGTAGTCGACGGCCGCAGCCGGCACGATCAGCGCCTCACCGGAGACCGCACCCGTCTCCGGCAGCGGCAGGTACGAGCGTCGGCCCTTGCGCTGATCCGGCTCGTCGGCGGGCACCACCTCGTACCCGACGATCGATCCGTCGCCGGTGTCGATCACGACGTCGGTGACCGTGCCGACGACGACGCCGGTGTCGGTGATCACGCGATCGGCGATGACATCGCCACCGCTGTCGCCATCAGTCTGCTCGACGAAGTCCGCTGCTTCGAGTTGCACGTCCGCCGGGATCATCACCGCGTCGGGACCGACGGCACTGATCTGTTCGCGCGTCAGCACCTCCTTCAGGCGACGGCCGAGGCGGCTGCGCTTGTTCAGGGTGAACCCGACGATCTGGCCGTGCCCGGCGTCGAACACGACATCGCGCACCTCGGCGACGTCGTCACCGGTGAGGGTGACGACGGGCAGACCGACGAGGTCTGTGCCGCGCAGGAGGCCCTTCATCAGTCGCCTCCGCCCTTGCGCCGGCCGACAGCGATCACGCTGCCACTGCGGCGGCGACGCATCAAGACGACGAGGGCCATCAGCGCCAACACGGCGATGATCAAGATCACCCATACGATCGGTTCCACGCGAGTCCCTTCTGGCTGACGGCGTCGTGAGCGTGCCCCTCGCGCCCAGGTCCGAAACGCCATACAGCTGCCGCCCTCGGCGAGCACGACATGACCCTCGTCCGGGCTCTGACCGATGTCGATGTGCCGGGCGCCGAGCTCGACCAACCTCGCAACCGACTCCTGCTGGTCATCGATGGACCTGCTCGTCAGGTCGAAATGGAGACGGTTGTGACCCACCTTCTGCGACGCCAACGCCAGGCGGCAGCTGCACGTCAGTGAGCGGGCGCAGGTGCCCGATCCGATGGACTACTGCGGGAATGTCGGACGCCGCCCCGCTACCTGCCGGTGCGGTCGCGGTGTGTACACCCCGGCCAGCAGCAGGGCCGGCGCTGGCCTTCCTCCAGCTCCTCCTGGGTCCGGCGAATGCGGCGTTCTCGGGTCATCTCCTGCTTGGCATCCTCGACCCAGCAGATGAACTCGTTGCGCGCCAAGGGCGTGATGTCCTTCCAGGCATCGAGTGCCCTGGTGTTGGCGATCAGCGCCGTGCGCAGGTCTGCGGGTAGCTTGTGCACCACCCCAGCGGGCACTCGCTTGCTGCTCACGGGGCAACGGTAGCGGGCTCGGAGGCGAGCCTGCTTCACCATCCTTTTCTGAGACCTTCGTCTGCGGCTGCGCCTACAAGTCGCTGATGTCGGTGCCGTCGCGAGACGCCAACGATCCGGCGATCCGGGACACGACCGCAGAGTGCTGTCGGCTGAGTTGCGCGGATCGCCTTCGCCGCGCGTTGTGGCGGTGGTGTGCATGACTTCAGCTCCCCGTGCGACGCGTTGAGCTCCTTCAGCGCACCGACCCCGACCAGCACACCGTCGCGTCGCGCGCTGCAGACCGTCGTGCCTGGCTGAAGAAGACCTTCGGGCTCGAGAGCAAACACCAACTCCGGCGGCGTACACGTTCGGGCGAACTGCATGTGCTGCTCGAGCGAGGCCAGTTCGTCCGGGCTTATCAAACACCGCAGCAACCACAGCACCCGTTATCGGCTGGACGGCGCGGCCGTCACTCCGTTCGCGTGAACTGGACGATTGCGACCGCCAACATCGCCA
>JACDGA010000427.1 GCA_013815505.1 Acidimicrobiia bacterium | reverse complement strand
TCTCCGGTGAGGAAGTGGTGGCTCGCCATGTCGCCGCCGTCCATGACTTCCCACGAGATCGCGCCGGCTGCCCACATCTTGGCGCGCAACTCGACGAGGCGTTCCCCCGCCTGCGTCGCGAGCCGAGTTGCGAGCTCGACATCGGTCTCTGTGGTGGTCATCGACACCGAGCCGACGCTATCTGCGGCCCCTCACCGCCGAGCCGGACCTGCGGACTGGCGTGCGGTCGCGTCAGGAGCGGGTGGACCGCAGGCCGGGTGGGAACATGCCACGCCGCTTGCGCCACGCGCTCGCTGCGCCGCGCTGGGCGACGAGGCGGATCACGCCGACGATGGCGCCCGTGAACACCGACCATGCCAGGGCATCGCGCCATTGCACTTCGTCGGCGGCGGGATTTCCCGGCGGCTCGGAACGGAAGGTGGCACGCCAGATCCGCTCGACCACGGGCTTGGCGGCGATCACTGCGGTCACCGCAGAAGTGGTTGCGATTCCGTTCCAGAGCTTCTCGTCCTGCACGCTCCGGACCGTAGCCGGTGGGCGCGACGGCGTCGTCAGATCTCTGCTGCGGTACGCAACGCCGGCGGCTCGATCACGACGGCGTCGTCGTCGCGGGTGGCCTCGGGAGTGGTCGCCGCGACGAGACGGTCGACGGCGGCGAGATGCTCCAGCAAGAAGCGCTCGCTGTGACCGATCTGCAGCTCCGTGAAGGCGCGGGAGTCGATGTTGGCCTGCACTTGCTCGGCCACCACGAAGTCCTCCCCGGGGATCGTGTCGCCGACGCGCTCCCAGTTGCGATCGCACAGCGCGGTGTCGGATGCCTGGTGCGGTGGCACGAGCAGCGAGAGTCGACAGAGGGTGCGTGTCGGATCGCTGGGGTGTGGGCGGAAGGAGAACAGTTCGACGTGGCCCGCCTGCCACTGCACGACGGTGCCGGGCATGAGCACGAACGGCATCGCCAGGTGCTCGAGGATCTGCCACTCGTCGCGTTGCTGCTCGGCGATGTGGCGGATGAGCCGGTTCTTCGGCAGCACGGTCGCAAGGTGGTCGCCGTACAGGATGGTGACGATCAGGTTGGAGGGGAAGTACGGCGCGATCGAGTTCCGGTGAAGGAACTTGAGGTGATACAGCTCGAGGAACCCGTCGGTGAGCATCTTCCAGTTGCAGGCGACGTCGATGTCCTTCGTTGCGTGCATCGTCATCGCGTCGAGCTCGAGCCATCCGAACACGTCGTCGAGCTCGTCGCCGAGCCACTCGCGCACGGTCATCGGCACGGCGGACGGGCTGGACGAGTCCGGCGGGTCGACCGTGACCCACACGATGCCGTGACGCTCCTCGCACGCCAGACGGCGCAGGCCCCGCTCGCAACGCTCGGTGGCGAACAACCGCTCGTCGGTGACCGATCGCAACGACCCGTCGAGGTCGTACGACCAGCCGTGGAAGTCGCACGACAGCACGCGCTGGGAGCCCGAGGGTCGGTGCTCGACCGTCGCGCCGCGGTGGGCGCAGACGTTGACGAGGGCGTTGATCGTGCCGTCGCGGTTGCGGGTGACGATGACTGGCGTCGCGCCGAGTTGCGCGGTGACGAAGTCACCGGGGTCGGGGATCTCGCTGGCGTGCACCGCAGCGGCGGGACGGGCCGCAAAGGCGGCGAGCTCGCGGCGATGCCGCTCGGGTGAGGTGTACACGTCGACGGGCAGGCGCCGGCTCGGCCCCGTCGCCGGCGGGTAGCCGTACTCCACCATGTGTGCAAGGTCGTCGCCCAGTGACAGCTCGAACTCGCGGCGCATCGAGCCAGTTTCCTCGGCCGGCGCGCCGGCGCTCGCACGGAGCTACCGACGTCGGTGCCGGGGCCTCAGTCGTCGCGGGCGGCCACGAGTGCGAGCACGGTGAGCAGGCCCCACCCCGCGGCGACGAGTGCCGACTTGCGGCGCGCTGCGGGGTCGGGCAGGGCGAGTCCGAACCCGGCGGCGTCGGAGGCGTCGGCGCCGATCCGCACTGCTGCGGCGAGGCGCACACCGGCCGCGGTCGGGGCCACCGCCATCGCGAGTCCGCTCACCAGGTCACGGGCGGCGATGCCTCGTGTCAGCACGCGAGCCGCGGTCGTGACGTCGTCGTTGGATGTGCTGAGTCCCGTCGGCTTCGTGAGCACCGACGGCCTCACGATGAGCGCTGCGCTGTAGATCGCCGTTGCGACCCCGATCATCCGTGCCGGCAAGAGCATGACTGGTCCTCTCTTCGATGTCCTCGATGCCTCGCTGTCGTGTCGGCGTCATCCTTACAGGACGTCGTGCAGGACGTCGCTGATTCGGGCGCGCAACGAGAGCAGCGCGTCGAACAGCTCGTCGCCCTCGAGGATGCGGAACGTGATGTGGAGACGCAGGAGGTGGAAGGCGACGAGCTCGATGTCGTCGGAGCCGGTGACGACGATCGTCGTGTCGTCGTCGGTGGCTTCGAGCGTCGCCGTCGTCGCCGGGACGAGCACACGCACCTCGTCGATCGGCGCGAGCATCTCGACGCGCACCTGGTGGCGGTAGGGCTCGACGGAGATTG
>JACDGA010000426.1 GCA_013815505.1 Acidimicrobiia bacterium | reverse complement strand
TTGGAGAGCTTCGTCATCGTGTCGGAGTCGAACGACCACGGCCCGCCGTAGTCCTTCAGCGTGTCGACGAACCCGAACGTGCCGTCGGGGTTCTCCGGCCGTAGCGGGCTGGCGATGCAGGCGCCGCCGAAGCGATCGCACGGCGTGTCGAGCAGGCGTGGCGGCATCAGCGGGAACGTTGCGAAGCCGATGATCGCGAGCGCTGTCATCGCCAGCAGCGTGTTGCGGAACTGTGGGAACACGCCCGGTCGCTTCAGGAACAGCACGATGAACACGGCCACCGTGACGGCGAAGTGGGCGGTGCCGTAGTACGTGTTCCAGAACTGGATGAACCACTTCTGCGACAGGAACAGCTCCTGCATCGTCTCCTCGTGGTAGAGCCCGATGAAGCGTTCGAGCCGGACGATCCGCTCGGCGTTGTTGAAGGCCTGCTCGGGGATGCCGTCGGCGGCGATCTTGCTCGAACCGAACTGGTTCCTCGTCCACGAGTAGATCAGGTAGAAGCCGACGATCAGCGCCGCTTCTTTCCACCACCGCATCCGATGTTCACGGTGCGGCAGCACCGTCGCCTCGGACACCTGCATAGCGACGTCAAGATTAGGCCCGGGTACGGTTCGCCCGATGGGCATGTTGGACGGTCACGCCGGCGAGCAGACCGTCGCTGCGCTGGCCGGATTCGGCGTTGAGACGATGTTCACACTGAACGGTGGGCACATCTGGCCGTTCTACGAGGCTGCGCGCAACCAGTCGATGCGGGTTGTCGACACACGGCACGAGCAGACCGCGACGTTCGCCGCCGAGGCGATGGCCAAGCTCACGCGCCGCCCCGGCCTGGCGGCGCTCACGGCGGGACCCGGCATCACGAACGGCGTGTCGGCGATCACCTCAGCGCACTTCAACGGGTCGCCGCTCGTCGTGCTCGGCGGTCGGGCGCCGTCGGGCCGTTGGGGTGCCGGGTCGCTGCAGGAGCTCGATCACGTGCCGATCGTCGCCTCGGTCACGAAGTCGGCGTTGACCGTGACCGACCCCGCAGCGGCGGGAAAGATGGTGCACGACGCCGCCACGCTGGCGATGACGCCGCGGCGCGGCCCCGTGTTCCTCGACTTCCCACTCGACGTCTTCGGACCCTCGGCGGGCGAAATACCCGACGTCGCCGCCGGCGAGCGGGGGCCGGATCCGGACCTCGACACGGTCGGCGAGCTGGCGGCCGCGCTCGCCGGCGCCGAGCGTCCGGTGTTCATCGTCGGCAGCGACGTCTACTGGGCCCGCAGCGAGGCGGCGCTCGTCGCGCTGGTGGAGCAGTTCGACATCCCGTGCCTGTTCAACGGCATGGGGCGGGGCACCATCGCCGCCGATCACCGGCTGGCGTTCCTGCGCACGAGGGGTGTCGTCAAGGAGCGCGCGGACCTCGTCGTCGTGGTGGGGACGCCGCTCGACTTCCGACTCGGCTTTGGTCGGTGGGGAGACGCCCGCGTCGTCCACGTCGTCGAGGACCCGTCGTCGCGCGCCGCGCACGTCGACGTGCTCACCGTGACGGGACGGCTCGCCGACACGTTGGCGATGCTGGCGGACGGCGTCGGGCCGAAGGACCGTGCCGGGCGGGCGGCCTGGGTCGCCGAGCTGCGGACGGCGGAGTCGGCTGCCGCCGAACGCGACGAGCAGCTGCTCGATGCGGACGCGGATCCGATCCGGCCGAGTCGCATCTACGGCGAGCTGCGCCGGCGACTCGCCCGCGATGCCGTCGTGATCTGCGACGGAGGCGACTTCGCCTCGTATGCCGGCAAGTTCGTCGAGGTGTACGAGCCGGGCTGCTGGCTCGACACGGGACCGTACGGCTGCCTCGGCAACGGCCTCGGCTATGCCATCGCTGCCCGCGTCGCCCGCCCGTCCTCGCAGGTCGTTGCGCTGCTCGGCGACGGCGCCGCCGGCTTCAGCCTGATGGATGTCGACACGCTCGTACGTCACGAGTTGCCGGTCGTCATGGTGGTCGGCAACAACGGGATCTGGGGACTGGAGAAGCACCCGATGCAGGCCATCTACGGCTGGGACGTCGCCTGCGACCTGCAGCCGCAGACCCGCTACGACGAGGTCGTGCGCTCACTCGGCGGGGCCGGGGAGACGGTGAGCGAACCGGACGAGCTCGGTGCTGCGCTCGACCGTGCCTTCGCTGCCGACTGCCCGTACCTCGTCAACGTGCTCACCGATCCCGCCGACATCTACCCGCGCACGTCGAGCCTCGCCTGAGCGCTCGTCGCCGGTCCAGGTTCAGCGGACGCGGAAGCCGGCGACGCCCTCCGGCGGCTCCTCGCTGACGTCGACGGCATCGACCTCGGCTCGCGGCGGGCCCTGACGGCACCACGAGACCGCTCGCGCAACCTGCGACTCCGGGCCCTCGAACACGGCCTCGACGCTGCCGTCACTGCAGTTGCTCACCCACCCGGCGAGGCCGAGCTCGACCGCCTCGCGGCGGCACGACTCTCGGAACCAGACACCCTGCACCCGGCCGTGCACCTGCACGCGGAAACGAACCCGGTCACGACCGACCACGAGCCACCA
>JACDGA010000095.1:2655-7051 GCA_013815505.1 Acidimicrobiia bacterium | reverse complement strand
AGTCGTAGTAGGAGGTCACGGCCGTGCCACCCTCGATCGGCTCGAGTCGATAACCGTAGACGTGACCGATCGGCGGCCTGATCAGACCGAGGATCGTCCAGGCGATCTCGCGATCGCGCTCGAACGTGGAGATGGTGACCGTGACGTCGTACAGGCCGAGTGGGTAGTCGTTGAGCGCTTCTCGGTCCATGTGCACGACGAACGTGTCGCCGGCGGCGGCGACGCGATCGCCCTCGGCCGACATCAGCATCCCGGAGCTGTCGATCGCGACGTGTCCGTTGGGGTCGCACAGCGTGGCGAAGATCGTGGACGCATCGGCCGAGATGGGTCGCGTCACCTCGATGCGTTCGGTCGTCGTCATCAACGCATCTTGACAGTGGCGCCGCGGTCGCGCCGAACGCGGCCCTCGTCCCACACAGCCTCCGGTGCCTCGTACACCGAGCCGTCAGCGCCGAACACGACGAACCGGTCGAACGAGCGGGCGAACCAGCGGTCGTGGGTGACGGCGAGCACGGTGCCCTCGTACGCGGCGAGACCCTCCTCGAGCGCTTCTGCGCTGGCGACGTCGAGGTTGTCGGTGGGCTCGTCGAGCAGCAGCATCGTCGCCCCGCCGTGATGCTGCGGGGGCTGCGCCCCCGGACCCCATCGTCGTTCGGCTCCCTGGCGGTCGCTCGACCGACCGGCGGCTCCGCCGCCGAGCTCCAGCATCAGGATCTGGAAGCGGGCCTGCTGGCCGCCCGACAGCTCGTCGAAGTGCTGCAACCGCGCCGGCGCCAACTCGTAGCGAGCGAGTGCGGGCGCTGCCGTGTCCATCTGCATACCGGCGTCCTGCCAGAGGATGTCGAGCAGCGTCTTGCCGGCGTACTCGGGATGGCGGTGCGTCTGGGCGAAGTGGCCCGGCACGACGCGCGCGCCGAGCTTCCACGCGCCGGTGTGGGCGACGGCGTCCGTCGCCGGCCACGCCGCCAGCAGCCGGAGGAAGTGCGACTTGCCCGAACCGTTCGAGCCGAGCACGGCCACGCGCTCGCCGAAGAACACCTCGAGGTCGAATGGCGACATGAGCCCCGTGAGCTCGAGCTGCTCGCAGGTGAGCACCCGCTTGCCAGTCCGGCCGCCCTGCAGACGCATGCGGACGCGCTGGTCCTTTGGTCGTGCCTGGGGCGGACCGGCGTCGAGAAACCGCCCGAGCCGCGTCTGCGCCGCGCGGTAGCGGCTCGCCATGTCGGCGTTGTACGACGCCTTCTGCTTCAGCATGTTGACGAGCGTCTTGAGCTTCTCGTGCTCCTCGTCCCAGCGGCGTCGTAGCTCGTCGAAGCGATCGTGGCGGGCTCGCCGCGCCTCGTGATAGGTGTCGAATCCACCGCCGTGGACCCACGAGCCCGCGGTGCCGCCACCACCCTCGATCGTGACGATCCGCTGCGCTGTCGTGCGCAGCAGCTCACGGTCGTGCGAGACGAACAGCACCGTTTTGGCGGACTCGGCGAGGCGGGCCTCGAGCCAGCGCTTGCCCGGCACGTCGAGGAAGTTGTCCGGCTCGTCGAGCAGCAACACCTCGTCACGTCCGCGCAGCAGCGCTTCGAGCACGAGCCGCTTCTGTTCGCCGCCCGACAGCGTCGACAGCCGCCGGTACTTGGCGAGGTCGTACGCCACGCCGAGCGCTGCGACACAGCACGTGTCCCACAGGACCTCGGCGTCGTACCCTCCGGCGTCGCCCCACGACGTGAGCGCGTGGGCGTAGCGCATCTGGGTGCGCTCGTCTTCACGCTCCATCATCACCAGCTCGATCTCGTCGAGCTCGGCTGCGGCCCGCTGCAGGGCGGTCTCCGAGACCGACAACAGCAGGTCTCGGACGGTCGGGTCGTCGCCGGGCGGTGTCACCATCTGACGCATCACACCGAGTCCACCGGAGCGACCGACGCTGCCCGTCTGCGGAGCGAGGTCGCCGGCGATGGTACGCAACAGGGTCGTCTTCCCGGCGCCGTTGGCGCCGACGAGCGCCGACTTGACGCCGTCACCGACGCGAAACGTCACGTCGGCGAAGAGCTCACGCCCGTCGGGCAGCACGTGCCCGAGTCCGCTCACCTCCACGTGTCCCATGGTGGGCAGTCTGGCGCGACGCGACGTGCGGGTGCACAGGCGTTGCGCCCCCGGACCCCATCGGCGTGAGGCTCACTCGCGTTCGCGCTCCCGCACGACCTCGCTTCGCTCAGTCGATCTCCTCGGGGGCTGCGCCCCCGGACCCCATCGGCGTGAGGCTCACTGGCGTTCGCGCTCCCGCGCGACCTCGCTTCGCTCAGTCGACGAGCCGACCGCCGGCGAGGCGAAGCCAGCGGTCGAGACTGACATGGTCGAGCAGCGTGCGGTCGTGGCTGACGAGGACGATCGTGCCGTCGAACGAGTCGAGCGCAGCCTCGAGCTGCTCGATGGCGGGGAGGTCGAGGTGGTTCGTCGGTTCGTCGAGCACGAGCACGTTCGCGCCGTTCGCCATGACGAGCGCGAGTGACGCTCTCGTGCGCTCACCCGGCGACAGTGTGGTTGCCGGGCGGACTACGTGATCGGCGACGAGACCGAACTTGGCGAGCAGCGTGCGCACGTCGCCCTCGTCGAGATCGGCACGTGTCTCGTCCTGGAAGGCCCGCAGCAGCGTCCGGTCACCGGCGAGCCCGCCGCGGACCTGGTCGATCTCGCCGACGACGACGCTCGGGCCGACGTAGCGCGAACCTGCCGCCAGCTCGACGTCGCCGAACAGTGCGGCGAGCATCGTCGTCTTCCCGGCGCCGTTCGCACCGATCAGACCGATGCGATCACCGACGTCGATCTGGAGGTCGATCGGGCCGAGCGTGAACGTCCCGGCTTCGACGACGGCACCGTCGAGGCGGGCGACGACATCGCCCGGGCGCCCCGCCACTGCAATGCGCAGCTGGAGCTGCCACGGCTGACGCGGCTTGTCGACCTGCTCGAGGCGTTCGATCGCCCTGTCGGTGCGCGCTGCACGACCAGCGAGCTGCTCGGTCTGGTTGACCTTGAAGCGACGGATGTGTTTGTCGCGCTCGTCGGAACGCCGCACCTTGGCGACCCCCTGAGTTGCCCACTCCCGTTCTCGCTGCGATCTCGCAGCGAGCGTCGTGCGCTGCGTGTCGTACTGCTCGAACCGCTCCCAGGCGTGGCGCTTGGCGGTCGCACGCTCCTCGACGTAGGCGTGCCAGCCGCCGGCGAAGTGCGTGGTGCGGTGTGAGAACTCGTCGATCTCGACGACGTCGGTGATCGTGCGTTCGAGGAACGTGCGGTCGTGGCTCACGAGCACGACAGCGGCCTGCAGCGAGGTGATCCATCGTTCGAGGTGTTCCAGTCCGTCGAGGTCGAGGTCGTTCGTCGGCTCGTCGAGCAGGTAGACGTCGAAGCGGGCGAGGAGCAGTGCGGCCAGTCCGGCGCGAGCCGCCTCGCCACCCGAGAGGTGGCGGGTCGGCTGCTCGAGCAGCCTCGGGGCGAGTCCGATGTCGTGCCACACCTCGCCGATCCGCGAGTCGAGGTCGGCGCCGCCGAGCGACAACCACCGCTCGAGTGCGAGCGAGTAGCGGTCGTCGGCTCCCGTCTCACCAGCGGCGATCGCCGTCGTCGCGGTGTCGAGATCGGTCGTTGCCAACGCAACCCCGGTCCGTCGCGCGAGCAGTTCGCGGGTGAGCTCGTCACGGGTGGACGGCTCCTGTGTCAGGTGTCCGACGGTTGCGGTCGGCGGCGTCCGCTCGACCCGTCCGCTCGTCGGTCGGATCTCGCCGGCCAACGTTCGGAGCAGGGTGGACTTGCCGACCCCGTTGGGTCCGACGAGCCCGATCCGGTGACCTGCGGCGACGGTGACGTCGACGGCGTCGAGCACGATGCGGTCGCCGCGTGTGACGGTCACGTTGCGAGCACGCAGCGGCGCTGCGGCCGGACGGGGCACGCCCGCCCTCACCGCCACTCGTCCCGTGCTGCGAGCACGCCCTTCAGCACGGTGGGGCGGTCGGTCATGATGCCGTCGACACCCATGTCGAGCAGTCGCGTCATCTCGTCGGCGTCGTCGATCGTCCACACGTGGACGGCGATGCCGGCGTTCGCCGCCCTGCGAAGGAATCGTGAGGTCACCACCGTGACGCTGCCGGCGCGGACGGGCACCTGGGCCGCCTGACCGGCCGGCGCCGAACCGCGGAGCTTGAGACGGGCGATCTCGCCCTGCCCGAGCGCCGTGCAGGCGCCGTCACCGAGCGCGCCACGCAGGCGTTGGATGCGCTTGTCGCTGAACGCCGCGACGCACACTCGATCGAGTACGTCGAGGCGGGTCAGCAACGCCACGAGCGGCTCGACGCCGGCATCGGTCTTGCAGTCGATGTTGAAGCGTGCGTCGGGGAACGTGGTGAGC
>JACDGA010000095.1:0-2645 GCA_013815505.1 Acidimicrobiia bacterium | reverse complement strand
GCTGGCGTGGACGAGAGCCGTCGCCACGTCGTCGGCGGACAGCTCGGAGATGTGTCCTGGCCGTCCGCACGTCCGTGCCAGGTCATCGTCGTGGAACGCCATGACGACGCCGTCCGCAGTGACCTGCGCGTCGGTCTCGAGGTAGTGGTAGCCGAGATCGATCGACGACTGGAACGCCGGCATCGTGTTCTCGGGGAAGTCCCCTGCGCCGCCGCGGTGGGCGACGGCGAGCGGTGTCGGCCAGTCGAGGTAGGGATGCACGCCCCGGGCACGGTATCGGAGGCCCCGGTGCGACCCGAAGGCGTTGGTAGGCCGGAAGTACCCTGGTGATCATGACGCTGACTGCGCAGCCCACTACCGAGCAGGAGCGGGTCGACGCCGCGATCGACGACTTGCTCGCGAGCCACCCACCTCGCGAGACGAAGGCGGTGGACTTCCTCGGCGCCCAGTTCGACGCCGGCCTCGCCTGGGTCCACTTCGACGAAGGCTTCGGTGGCCTCGGTCTCTCGCCCGGCCTGCAGAAGACGGTCAACGAGCGCGTGCTCGACGCCGGCGGACCACACGCGGCGTACCGCAACCCCATCGGCTACGGCATGTGCGGGCCGACGGTGGCAGTGTGGGGGAGCGAGGAGCAGAAGCGGCGCTACCTGCGGCCGCTGTTCACGGGTGAGGAGATCTGGTGCCAGTTGTTCTCCGAGCCGGGCGCCGGATCCGACTTCGCCGGGCTGGCAGCTCGCGGTGTCCGTGACGGCGACGAGTGGATCGTCAACGGGCAGAAGGTCTGGACGACGCTCGCCCACCTGTCGAGGTGGGGGCTGCTCGTCGTGCGCACCGACCCCGAGGCCGTCAAGCATGCCGGGCTGACCACGTTCGTGGTGGACATGACGGCCCCCGGCGTCGAGATACGCCCGCTGCGCCAGATCACCGGTGAGGCCGAGTTCAACGAGGTCTACTTCACCGACACCCGAATTTCCGACGCCGAGATGCTGGGCACTCCTGGTGACGGCTGGCGCGTGTCGTTGACGACGCTGATGAACGAACGAGTGTCCATCGGCGGTTCGATCGCGCCGAAGGGCTCCGGTGCGATCGCAGATCTCGTCAAGGTGTGGAACGACCTGCCCGACGACCATCGCGACGCTGCGACAAGAGACAAGGTCGTCGCGTTGTGGAGCCGCGCCGAGGTGCTGCGACTCACCAACATCCGTGCCAACCAGATGCGCCGGATGGGCGACCCCGGTCCGGAGGGGTCGATCGGCAAGATGGCCTCGGCCGACCTGAACAAGGACATCTATGCCGCGGTCGTCGACCTGATGGGGGCGGACGGGATGCTCTACGGCAGCTACGAGATGGTGCGGCCCGAGACGGCGGGGTCGGCCGACACGCTCCAGAAGGCGTTCCTGCGTGCCCGGGCGAACTCCATCGAGGGCGGCACGAGCGAGGTCATGCGCAACATCCTCGGCGAACGCGTCCTCGGTCTCCCCGGCGACGTCCGCGTCGACCGTGACGTCGCATGGAGCCAGGTCGCTCGCAACTGACGCCGCCTTCAGGGGCCGACGAGCTCGAGCAGGCGTTCGCCGTCACGAGTGAGGCGGCTCAGGTTCTCGGTCAGGCCCGGCCGGGATCCGGCGATCCGCAGCTGGTGGATCTGCCAGCGCAGCGAGCCGCTCATCATCCTGATCAGCAAGCCGACCTCGACGTCCTCGTCCGAGAGTGCCGACGTGCCCGCCGACCGGCGCAGGCCGCCGCCGTACGCGGCGAGACACTCGGCCGGCAGGCGCGGTCGGGCGTCGATCAGCCGGTTCGGTGCCTGCAGCAGCTGTGCGACGTCGGTCCCGACAGGGGCTCGGCCCGACGATGCCCAGTCGAGGAGCACACGCCGGCCGCCGACGCTGCCGACGTTGCCCGGTGTCGGGTCGCCGTGCGAGAAGACCGTCGGGAGTTCGCCGAGCCGCCGCACCAACGCCTCCCGACGCTCGGCGAGTCTGACGACGAGCGCGTGCGCCGCCCGGGCAAGCCCGGTGCCGACCAGCGCGTCGAGCGCACCGTCACGGTCGACGTCGTCCGGGTCGGGGAGCCACAGTGCTCGTGGCGACCCCGGCGTCGCAGTCGAACGGTGGGACGGCGGTGCTCGATCGCTGCCGGCGCCGATGGCGAGGCTGGCGCCGTTCAGCTCGCCGATCGCGAAGGCAATGTCAATCATCGTCGCGCCGTCGAAGCGCCGGGCCACGGTGCCGACGTCCTCGATGAAGAGGTGCCAGGTCCCGCCGGGCGCGTGGGCGAGCTCGTAGACCACAGGTGCGCGCCAGCGCGTGCCGCCGCGTCGCACGAACGCGCTGCGGTAGGCGGAGAGCTCGGCATCGTGCGCTGACACGAACGACTTTCGGATCATCGATCTGCCTTCGCCGATGTCGTGTCGCACGACGACGTCGACGCCCGTACCCCGGCCGATCAAGATCGCGGTCGCCGGTCCCCGTCCGACGCCACCCGCCGCGTGCGCCGCTCGAAGCACGAGGTCGTCAGGGACCGAACCGACGTAGCCGGGGATGTGGCGGCGCGCGTGGATGATCGATTCGTGCGGACCGAATTCGGCGATCGCCCGTTCCGCCACCTCGCGGGCGCGCCTCGCGGCGCCGACGGATCGCAAG
>JACDGA010000425.1 GCA_013815505.1 Acidimicrobiia bacterium | reverse complement strand
ACGGCTCCGCACGATGCCGACGGCGACGATTCCGGCGAACGCCGCAGCGAGCGGCAGCACGAGCCACGTGCTGTCGATCTCGGCCGACCTCAGCATGGCCAGCGCGAAGGCGGTGGCGAGCATCGCCGCGAGCGCGACGAACACGACGGTTCCGATGCGCCGGTTGGCGGCTGCACTGATGGCGACGAGGACCCCGCCGACGAGCGTCGGAACGAACGCCACAACGAGCGCGAAGACGACGATCTGGGCCGCGGTGTAGCGACCGGCGACGAAGAACGTCGCGTTGTCACCGAAGAGTCCCAGCAACGGCTGGGTGACCGCCAGCGCGCTGAGCCCGGCGATGATCGCCGTGCGACGTGCAAAGAGCCGAGCGAACGACGGCGCACGTTCGCAGGCCGCGGCGTCGCCCTCTGCGGGCACCGCCGTCGTTTCCTCCATGGGCGCACGTTATTCAACGGTGTCGCCCCATCCGACCATCGGTGCGGGGCGGGTGGTCGCGGTAGCGTCGGGCGATGAGCCACAACGTCCCTCCGCTGTCCCTCGGCGCGTTCTTCTTCGGCGGGGTCGAGCTGAGCGATGCGGGGGCCGGCGCACCGGCCCCGATGGATCGGCGCAGCAGCAACGAGGAGTGCTGGCAGGCGACGCTCGACTACATCAACTCGGCGACGGTCGCCGAGGGACTGGGCTACGAGTCGTTCTGGACGACCGAGCATCACTTCCAGCACGAGGGCTACGAGGTGGTGCCGAACGCCCTGATGCTGGCGACGTGGATCGCGGCGAGGACCGAGCGCATCCGGCTCGGTGCCATGTTCAACGTGGTGCCGCAGTGGAACCCGCTGCGCCTCGCAGAGGACTTCGCCACGATGCACAACCTGTCAGGCGGGCGCGGCATCCTCGGTGTCGGCCGTGGCACGGTGCCTCGAGAGGTGCTGCACCTCAACGACAAGGGTGTGTCGGTCGGCTCCCACGACAACCCCGATCAGCGTGGCGACGACGAACGCAACCGTGCGGTGTTCGAGGAGTCGATGGAGATCGTCCGCCTCGCTCTCGCCGAGGAGTACGTCGAGTTCCACGGCGAGCACTTCCAGATCCCGGTTCCCGGCCTCCCGGATCGAGGGTCGACGGTGCAGCACCTGACGCTCGTGCCGCGCCCGCTCTACCCCTACGAGATCTGGCAGGCCGTGACGAGCCCGCCGACGCTCGACTACGTGCCGGTCGTCGGACACGGCGCCGTGTTCTGGAACCAGCACTACTCGTTCATCCGCCGCTTCTGGGACACCTATGCCGAGCGCTACGAGGCAGCGCACGGTACGACGTTGCAGGCGCACGAACAGCGCATGCTCGTGGTGTCGGTGCGGATCGAGGACACCCACGAGGCGGCGATGGCGTCGGCGCGTCCGGGGCACGACGAGTTCTGGAAGTTCCTCGGCCCGTACGGGTGGAGCCGTGGCTACATGGGCGACGACGGCAAGCCGGCGAAGCCCGGGCTGATCCCGTCGCTCGAGGAGTCAATCGAGAACCGGACGATTCTCGTCGGCACGCCGGAGGAGGTGGCCGCCCAGGTGCAGGAGTATCGCGAGCTGCTGGGGCTCTCGCGGCTCACGATCTTCCCGCACCTCATCGGCGATCCGTACAAGAAGGCCGACGAGCAGATGGCGCGCTTCATGGAGGACGTTGTCCCGCTGTTGCCCTGAGCAGTCGCACGGCCCCGCCAGCGCGCCGGCTCAGCGGGCGGCTGCGGAACCGATCACCGCGCGCGGATCCGCTGCCGTGTGAAGCAGTCCGTCGTCGCCGGGCACGATCAGGTTGGCGTGGCCGACCTCGCTCGTGAACGCCGGCGCGACCCGGGTCTCGTGGCCCTCGACAGGATCACGCCATGCGTCTGGTGCGTGCGCCTCGATCACGACTGACGGCGCCTCGCCGCCGTCCCAGGTGTCGAAGCCGGTCCGCGGTCCGCGCAGCACCCAGCGTGGCGCTGCGATCGCGCTGGCCGGCGACTCGCCGTGCACGAACAGGCGGGCGAGCAGCTGCAGGAGGATCTGCGGCTGGGCGTCGCCGCCCATCGTGCCGATCACCGAGCGCAGCGCGCCGCTCGCCGAGTCGGTGACGAGCGCAGGCGAGAGGGTGTGCGGCGGGCGACGTCCGGGCGCGAGCTCGGCAGGGTGGCCCTCGACGAGCGAGAAGCCGAGCCCGCGGTTCTGGAGGTTGATCGACGTGTTCGGCTCGACCAGGAGCGAGCCGAACCCCGAGGCGTTCGACTGGATCAGGCTGACCGCGAGTCCAGCCGACTGGGCCGTGCACAGGTACGTCGTGTCACCGTCGCGTGCGGGCGGCCAGCGATCGGGCAGCGGCATCTCCGCCCGCCGTGCCGCCTCCTCGATCAGCGCCGCCCCGTCAGCGGCATCGTGCAGCACGTCGGGACGATCGATGCTCGCCTTCACGGCGGATTCGACGGTGCGGGTGAGCCACTCATGCGACTCGGTCTCGTCGGGGACGCCGAGCAGCTCGGCGACTCGCGCCATCGCCAGCGTGAGGTAACCCTGCGAGTTGGGTGGGATCGTGT
>JACDGA010000424.1 GCA_013815505.1 Acidimicrobiia bacterium | reverse complement strand
CGCTCGGCATCGGGGCGTTCGTCGAGAAGACGCTCGTCGCGGCCGGGCAGTGCACGAAGGTCGACCCGCGCGTGCCGCCAGAGGTGGCCGGGTTGCTCGGCTGTGGGGTCATGGCCGGTCTTGGTGCGGCGCTCAACACAGGCTCGGTCTCCCGCGGCGACAGTGTCGCGGTCTTTGGCTGCGGCGGCGTCGGCGACGCCGCGATCGCGGGCGCCCGCCTCGCCGGCGCAACGACGATCATCGGGGTGGACGTCGACGAGCGAAAGCTCGGCTGGGCCCGGGAGTTCGGCGCGACGGAGACGATCAACTCACGCGAGCGGGACCCAGTCGAGGCCATCCGCGCCTTCACCGGTGGGCACGGCGCCGACGTGGTGATCGACGCCGTCGGCCGACCGGAGACCTACCTGCAGGCGTTCTACGCCCGTGACCTGGCCGGGACGGTTGTGCTGGTCGGGGTGCCGACCCCGGACATGCAGCTGACACTTCCGCTGCTCGACGTCTTCGGCCGCGGTGGCGCGCTGAAGTCGAGCTGGTACGGCGACTGCCTTCCGAGCCGCGACTTCCCCCTCCTGGTCGAGCTGTACCTGCAGGGCCGGCTACCGCTGGACAGGTTCGTCTCGGAGCAGATCGGGCTGGGCGACGTGGAGGCGGCGTTCGACAAGATGCACCGGGGTGAGGTCCTCCGGTCAGTCGTGGTGATGTGATGGCCGGCGCCGTCCGGGTGAACAAGATCGTCACCTCCGGCACGTTCTCGCTCGACGGTGGAACGTGGGACGTCGACAACAACGTGTGGGTCGTCGGCGACGACGACGAGGTGATCATCATCGACGCGGCGCACGACGGCGCTCCGATCATCGCCGGTGTCGACGGCCGTCGGGTGGTTGCCATCGTCTGCACCCACGGCCATGACGACCACATCGACGCCGCCGCCGAGCTCCGGGGCGCGACGGCGGCGCCGATCTGGCTGCACCCGACCGACCGGATGCTCTGGGACGTCGTGCACCCGTCGGTCGCGCCGGACCACGAGCTCACCGACGGCCAGACGATGACGGTGGGCGGCGTCGAGCTTCAGGTGGTGCACACGCCCGGGCACTCGCCCGGCAGCACCTGCCTGTACGGCCCGGCGTTGGGCGTGGTGTTCTCCGGCGACACGCTCTTCGCCGGCGGGCCGGGCGCGACCGGCCGGTCCTACTCGGACTTCGCCACGATCATCGAGTCGATTCGCACCCGTCTGCTCACGCTGCCGTTGGACACCGTCGTGCACACGGGCCACGGCGACGACACGTCGATCGGCGCCGAGGCACCGCATCTCGACGAGTGGATCGCCCGAGGGCACTGAGCCGTTCGCAGAGCGGCTCAGTGCGGTCAGCTGCAGACCAGGTCAGTCTCGACCGCCGTACCGGGGTCGACGGTCGGCGTCTGGGACGGCGTCGCGCTCTCACCGGGCGTCGTGGTCGACGGAGCCGGCTCGGCGGTGGGGGGCGCCGGCGGCGGTGGCTCGAGCGCAGCTCGTACGAGCCGACGGATCTCGTCGAAGTCCGGGTTCGACGGGACGATCACCTCGTTCGTGAAAGGCAGGCTCCGGATCGGTTGGGACTTCACCAGCTCCGACAGCTCGAGGAACGCCGGGAACAGCTGCGCCGGGATGTTCGTCGTGATGATGCTCTCCGCCGCGGACACGATGTCCAGGTAGTTCGCGATCACGGTCGTGGGGTCCGCCTGACCGACGATCGCGTTGATCACGCACCGTTGGCGGCGCATCCGCATGTAGTCGCTCGCCTCGCCGGACGCTCGGTCGCGGGCGAACCAGAGCGTCTGGTAGCCGTTGAGGTGCTGGAACCCCGGCTCGATCCATTCCTTGATCAGGTAGGCGGGACGCGGCTCGCCGTCGCTGTTGAGCCCGCCGATGGGCACCCGCTCCGGGCCGACGTCGATGTCGATCCCACCGAGCGCATCGATCATCTGCTCGAAGCCGAGGAGATCGACCAGCACGAAGAAGTCGATCTTGAGTCCAAGGATCTCGCTCACGCTGTCCTGGACCGACTCGACGCCGGGGTCCTCGACGTTCGCCGGGAACCGATCGGCGTAGTTGAACGCCTCGAGGTAGACCGCGTTCAGGAGGCAGTAGTTGCCGCAGTCGTAGCCGTCCGGATAGACGTCGTGCAGCGGGTTGTCGGCTGGGAACGGCACGTTCATGAGGTTGCGCGGGAGACTCAGCAGCACGGTGTCGCCGGTCGTCGTGTCGATGCTGGCCAGGATCACGGTGTCGGTGCGCAGCCCCGTACGGTCGTCGCCGGCGTCGCCGCCGAGGAGCAGGATGTTGACCCGCGGCCGGCCCTTCCATGGGTTCTCCCGGATCACGACGATCTCCTCGCCCGAGGCGTCCACCTGCCCCGGTGCGAACACGTCGGAGACGAGGTTGTGCGTCGCGAACGCGTAGCGCGAGGCGATCCCGGACGGGAGGAGGACACCTGCGGAGAGCACGACGACGAGCGCGACACCGATTGCACGCTGCCAGCCGGGAGCGTTCGCCGGACGCACCGCGAGGTGGCTGGTGATGATCACCGCC
>JACDGA010000094.1 GCA_013815505.1 Acidimicrobiia bacterium | reverse complement strand
CTCGAGCGAGGCCAGTTCGTCCGGGCTTATCAAACACCGCAGCAACCACAGCACCCGTTATCGGCTGGACGGCGCGGCCGTCACTCCGTTCGCGTGAACTGGACGATTGCGACCGCCAACATCGCCAGGCCGAGCGCCACCACGATGCCCACCTCGACGAGCGAGGGCACTCGCCAGCCCCACCAGGTGACCCCGGGGGCGAGCCTGCGCTGGGCCGCCTCGGAGATGTCGAGGTGGTGGAACACCAGTCGTCGCAGCGGGTCGACGGCGTAGGTCAGCGGGTTCAGGCGGTTGAGCACGCCGAGCCAGGCGGGCAGGCCCGAGACGGGGTACAGCGCGCCGGAAAGGAAGACCATCGGCATCACGAGCATCTGCACCACGCTGGTGAAGGTCTGGGCCTGCTTGATGGTGGTGGCGACCATCACGCCGAAGGCGGTGACGGTGAAGGCGATCAGCAGCTGCAGGCCGAGGATGCCGATGAGCAGCACCGGGTCGTAGGGCACGTGCACCAAGCCAGCCAGGGCCAGCACGATCACGCCCTGGCTCGCCGCGATCGTCGTGCCGCCAAGGCACTTGCCGACGATGATCGACCATCGGCTGACCGGCGCGACCATCATCTCGCGCATGAACCCGAGCTCCCGGTCCCACACCAGGGACGCGGCGCTGAAGATCGCGCTGTACACCAGCGCCATGCAGAGGATCCCCGGGAACATGAACGTGGTGAGGTCCACGCCGTCGGTGGACCCGGCCGACAGCGATTGCAGCCCGGGCCCGAGGATGAACAGGAACAGCAGCGGCTGGAGCAGCCACGTCAGGATCATCCTGGGATCGTCGACGAAGCGGATCAGGTCGCGCCGCCAGACGACACGCACGGCCCGGCCCTCCGACCGCCAGGAGCGCTCGGGCACCCGGGCGGCGGCGACGTCCGCGATCGTGGCGCTCATCGGCCGGCCTTCAGCACGACGCGCGCCATCTGGCGGTTGCGAGCGGCAGCCGATGCCGTCTCGGCATCCCTCATCGTTGATCCCGTGTAGCGCATGAAGACGTCGTCCATCGTCGGTCGCGACACCGCGACCGACGTGATGTCCACGCCGAGCTCGGCGAACACCCGAGGCACGAACGCCTCGCCGGAGGCGACGTGGAACGTCACCGCACCCTCGGCGACCACCGCCTCGATGCCGAAGCGATCGCGCAGCGCCGCGATCGCCGCGGCTTCGTCGGCTGTTCCGAGCACCACGCGGTCGGCCCCGACGTTCGCCTTGAGCGCCTCGGGCGTGTCCAGCACGACGATCTCCCCGCGGTCCATGATCGCGATGCGGTCACAGAACTCGGCCTCGTCCATGTAGTGCGTGGTCATGAGGATCGTCGTGCCCTCGGTCTCCTGCAGCGCACGGATGTACTGCCAGATCGCGCTCCTGGTCTGGGGGTCGAGGCCGATGGTCGGCTCGTCGAGGAACAACACCCGCGGCGAGTGCATGAGGCCGCGCGCGATCTCGAGGCGCCGTCGCATGCCGCCGGAGTACGTCTGGACCTTTTCGTCACGGCGGTGCCAGAGGTCGACCATCTCGAGCATCTGACGCATCCGGGCAGGAGCGCCCCCGGCGTCGATGCCGTAGAGCTCGGCGTGAAAGCGAAGGTTCTGCTCGGCGGTGAGGTAGCCGTCGAGCGTCGGGTCCTGGAACACGAGGCCGATGTGCCGGCGGACGTCGTCGCGCTCGCCGACGACGTCGAAGCCGCTCACGCGGGCGGTGCCGGAGGTGGGCCGGGCGAGCGTGCAGAGCATGTTGATCGTCGTGGTCTTGCCCGCGCCGTTGGGGCCGAGGAAGCCGAAGACCTCGCCGCAAGCGACGGTGAACGAGACGGCGCGCACGGCTTCGACGTCGCCGTAGGACTTGGCGAGCCCCTCGACCTCGATGGCGGGCGGCGGGAGAGGATCCAAGGAGCAGGTCACGGTGGGCATTGTCAGCACGCCGAAGGTCCTTGCAGCAAGCCCCCCTCCTCGCGGTACGGTCTGGTTACCGGAGGTGTTCGGGGGTTCACGATCGCCCTCCGGGCACCGCGGGCCGTTCGCCGTGACTCCGTTCGGAGGGCCGTAGTCGCTGCAGCCACACGTTGGCCGCTGGTGTCGCCTCGACGATCGTCTCGCCTCGAACACCACCACCGCCGGACCGTCAGCGCGTTGTCGACGACGTCGACCATCGGAACCGACCGCACGAGCGACGTTCGCACGCTGTCGAATATTCTGCGAGCGGATGGTCAGCGGATGATGGCGACACCAAACCGTGAAGCAGAGGTTCGTCCGGCCCGGTGCCGAACTGGTCGACGAGACCGTCCTCGTCGTGCGCGGCGGTCCGCTGATCCGTCGGTGCGCACAGGACGACGAAGGAAATGGCTGGGCGCTTCTCGAGGATGCGCTGCACCCAACCGACGTGTCGACCGGCCAGATGCTGCTCGCGGGAAACGAGCAGGCGACTGCCGTTGTTCGCGTGCTGGCCGTCGACGACGACGGCCAGGTCAACTTCACGATCCTGCCGGGCCCCGTGAGCAAGGACCGTCACTTGCTCGAGCACGTCGGCAACTGAGCGATCGTGCACCGGACAGCCGATGCGACAGCTTGGCTCTCCCGCCGCGACACTCTTGGCGGTCCGGAACTACTCGCTTCTGTCCAACGTCAGACTCACATGACGTCTGGCCGATTCGCGCTCGTCGCGCTGTCAAGCATGTTGCTGATGTCCTGTGGCGGCCCGTCGACGGAGAGCGCCGCAGAGCCCACAGTTTCCACTGCGCAACCAACGACACTGGTGTCTACGACCGTCGCACTGGCGCCACAGGTCGGAGGCCACACTGCGGCGGGTTCGACAGATCAGGTCGTCACGAGCGCAGAGAGCTGCGCCTTCGAGTATTCGCCGGAGACCCTCGCCCAACGAGGCTGGGCGTTCGACGGAACGCTTTCCGGCACCGGCGCGATCAACGACAGTCGCCTCGGCTCCGTGCCAAGCGCAACGTTCCACATCAACCGCTGGTATCGGGGAGGAAGTGGCAACGAAGTGACGGTGCAATACGAGACGGGAGTCGTGGATGAGTTCGCCCCGTCCGTCGCCCCAGGAACACGGCTCCTCGTCGCAGGCGAACCCCGCTGGGGAGGACAACCCCTCGACGACGCAGTCGCCTGGGGATGCGGGTTCACGCAGCCGTGGACAGCCGATGCCGCGACGGCATGGGCCACAGCGTTCGGCACTGACTGAGGCCGCCCCTGGCACCGAACAGCGTCCAGATCTCGATGCGCCGCTCAGCCAGTCCGCCCAGCACGGCTCAGGTGTTGCTTCGTACCGACAGCTGCGATCTGATGCCACGCGAAGTCCGCTCTTCCTGTGCACCTGGTGTGCACGTGGAAGTTCACAGCCTCACCGAGACGGAGCCAACATGCCCTTCTAGCAGGGGCTTCAGGGTGGGCGATGCGGGCCTCGATCCCACGACCTCCACGGTGTGAACGTGGCGCTCTTCCAACTGAGCTAATCGCCCTCGGGCGCCCGAACGATACCAGTTGCGCCGCTGCCCACCTCGGGAGAACGACTCACGCACGCCCACCCCATGCCCTGGCGGTCGCGGTGCGTGTCGGTCTCCGGCGGGCACTGCTCGTCGAAGCCGACGAGCGACTGCACGACGAGCTCGCTGCTCCCGTCGCACGGCACCTCCCGAGCGTCGTCGTTGGTCAGGATCTCGACGCACGACCCCGGTGACAGCACGTTGTCGGGGCGTCGCGGCTCGGGATCGGCGACGAACTGCGCAGCGACGACGACGGCGACCGATCCGATCGCGGCGAACACCAGCATCGACCGCCACGGCACACGCGCCGCCCCCACCGGCTGCCGGGGTGGAGGCGGCGCCCCCGCCTCACCGGCGTACCACTCCGAGGCACCGGCGGCGGTGGTGCGGGTCGTCGTCGTGGCCGAGCCCCCGGACCGCAGCGTCCGGTACGCCTCGTTGACCTCGGCCATGCGCGCCGCCCCTGACGCACCCGACCGGTCGGGGTGGAGCTCGTTGGCGAGCCGTCGATAGGCGTCGCGCACCTCGCGCTGCGAGCTACCGGGGCGGACACCGAGGATCCGGTGTGGATCGCTGCGCTCAGTACCCGGCATGGGGATCGACCAGCCCGAGCAGCTCCTCGCCACGGGCGAAGCGACGCACGTTGGCGCTAATCCGCTCAGACAGCAGCGGCTTGGCCATCTCCGGTGTGTTCCCGACGTGTGGCGTGATGATGCAGTTGTCCATCGACCACAGCGGGTGCTCCGGCGGCAGCGGCTCCGGGTCAGTCACGTCGAGACCGGCGCCACCGATGATCCCGACGCGCAGCGCCTCCACCAGATCGTCGGTGACGACGTGGCGACCCCGTGCGACGTTGATCAGCCAGGCGTTTCGCTCCATCAGCTCGAGCTCGCCGAGGCCGATCAGTCCGTCCGTCTCCTCCGTCAGCGCAAGCGCGAGCACGACGAGATCGGCACCGGGCATCGCGTCGGCGAAGCGATCGGATTCGAGCACCTCGTCAACGCCCTCCATGTGCCCGACGTTGCGGCGAACCACGGTGATGTGACAGTCGAACGGCGCCAGCAGGCGCACGAGCGACTCCGTGATGCCGCCGCCGCCGATGATCGCGACCCTGCCACCGAGCAGATTCTCGCCGCGTGGCGGCGTCCACTGCTGCGCCCTGGCGTACGTACCGAGGCCGCGCAGGCCGGCGAGACCGAGCGTCAGCGCCAGCTCGGCGACGGGTTCGGCGTAGACGCCCTTGCCGCACGTCCACGTGTGCTCGTCGTCGACGAGGTGGACGAAGTTCTCGATGCCGGCGAACGGCAGCTGCACCCACGACGCCTGACGCGCCGCAGCGATCGTTGCCGACAGCGCTGCGGCGTCGCGCGGGTCACCCCACACGAGGCCCTCGGCGACGCCGACATCGACGAGCTCGCCACCGCCGGCAATCACGGCCTCGCCCATCCACGACGGGGCCGCATCCGGAGCGAGCGCGATGCGGGGCGCCGAAGGTTGGCTCATCGAGGCAAGGCTAGTGACCGTTGGTCAACTGGCGATGTTGGCCATCACGTGCTTGACACGCGTGTAGTCGTCCAGCGAGTAGGCGGACAGGTCCTTGCCGTAGCCCGACTTCTTGAAGCCACCGTGCGGCATCTCGGCAACGAGCGGGATGTGCGTGTTGATCCACACGGCGCCGAAGTCGAGGCGCTTCGCCATGCGCATCGCCCTGCCGAAGTCCTTCGTCCAGACGCTCGAGGCGAGCCCGTACTCCACGCCGTTGGCCCATCGCACCGCTTCTTCCTCGTCGGAGAACTGCTGCACCGTGATGACGGGACCGAAGATCTCGGTCTGGATCATCTCGTCGTCCTGGCGGAGATCGGCCACGATCGTCGGCTCGTAGAAGTAGCCGCTCTCACCTTGGCGGGAGCCGCCGATCGTGACACGGGCGTGATCCGGAGTCCGCCCCACCATCGCCATCACCCGGTCGAGCTGGTCGGGGTTGTTGAGCGGCCCGTACAGCACGTCCTCGTCGGGCATGCCCGTCTTCGTCCCCTTCGCCTGCTCGGTGAGCGCGTCCACGAGGTCGGCGTACACGCCCGGCGAGGCGATGACCCGCGTCGCCGCCGTGCAGTCCTGCCCGGCATTGAAGTAGCCGGCCACGGCGATGCCCTCGGCCGCCGCGGCGAGGTCGGCGTCGTCGAACACGACGACCGGCGCCTTGCCGCCGAGCTCGAGGTGAACGCGCTTCAGCGACGTGGCCGCGGCACTGGCGACCTCCATGCCGGCGCGCACCGACCCCGTGATCGAGATCATCGCCGGCACGTCGTGCTCCACCATCAGCCGTCCCGTGTCGCGATCACCGGCGACGACGTTCAGCACGCCGGGCGGCAGGAACTCGGACGCCACCTCGGCCAGCAGCGTCGTGCTCGCCGGCGTCGTGTCGCTCGGCTTGAGCACCACGGTGTTGCCCGCTGCGAGGGCAGGGGCGAACTTCCACACCGCCATCATCAGCGGGTAGTTCCACGGTGTGACCTGGGCACAGACACCCACCGGTTCACGGCGCACGAACGACGTCATGTTCTCCATGTACTCGCCTGCGGCCTTGCCTTCGAGGAGACGGGCAGCGCCGGCGAAGAAGCGGATCTGGTCGACGGCGGGTGGGATCTCCTCGGAGCGCATCAGCTCGGTGGGCTTCCCCGTGTTCTCGACCTCGGCGGCGATGAACTCCTCGGCTCGCGATTCGATCGCGTCGGCGATTCGCAGCAGCGCCCGGGATCGCTGGGACGGCGTGGCATCTCCCCAGCCGGGGAAGGCGTCGGCGGCCGCCTGCATCGCCGCGTCGACGTCGGCTTTGCGCGAGAGCGGTGCCGTCGCGTACTGCTCGCCCGTCGAAGGGTTCACGACTGGCGTCGTCTCGCCGTTCGCCGCAGCCACTTTGTTGCCGTTGATGAAGTTCTCGAACGTCCCCATTCGCGTAGGTGTAGCAGACCACCACGGCGCCGCCGATCGGGACCGCCCGGCTGGCGTGTGCCGGTCCGCGCCGCGCCTACGCTCGACGCCCATGAAGCCAGCGATTCGCACCGTCGGCGTGCCACGGGAGATCAAGACCGCAGAGCACCGCGTCGCGATGACCCCGGACGGTGTCCGCGAACTCGAGCGCGCCGGCGTCGAGGTGTACGTCGAGGCGGGTGCCGGCGACGGCGCCTCCATCGCCGACGCCGACTATGTCGCCGCCGGGGCCGACATCGTCCCGACGGCCGCCGATGCGTGGGCGCAGGAAATGGTGGTCAAGGTAAAAGAGCCGAAGGAGGAGGAATTCGGCTTCCTGCGCGCCGACCTCACGCTGTTCACATACCTCCACCTTGCCGCCTATCCCGAGGTGGCGAGGGCGCTGCTCGCGGCGAAGACGACCGCGCTTGCCTACGAGACCGTGCAGCTCACCGACGGCTCACTGCCGCTGCTGGCACCGATGAGCGAGGTTGCCGGCCGCCTCGCGCCACAGATGGGAGCGCACTTCCTCGAACGCCACAACGGCGGTCGCGGCGTGCTGATGGGCGGCGCACCGGG
>JACDGA010000423.1 GCA_013815505.1 Acidimicrobiia bacterium | reverse complement strand
CGTCCCAGTCGAGTAGGTCGGCGATGGTCTCGGGCGTCTGGCCGTACTCGCTCGGGAAGCGGGCAGCGACGGCGGTCGGTGTCGTCATGGTCGTCTCCTCATCGTTGTCGCCGATGTCGTTCATCCGGGGTCTCGAACATAACCGAACGATCGTTTATAATCAACCCATGCCCCGGAAGCGCTCGATCTCCGACGAGGTGCTGCTCGACGCGGCGCTCGACATCATCCACCGCTCCGGACCGGCCGCACTCTCGTTCGCAACGCTCGCCGCCCGGGTCGGGCTCGCCGGCTCGACCCTCGTGCAACGCTTCGGGTCCAAGGCTGATCTGCTTCGCGCCGCACTGGCGCACGCCTGGGATCGCCTCGACGCCGACACCGCCGCGGCGATCGCCACCACCTCGTCCGACGCCGCCGGCGTGGTCGACCTGCTCGTCGCGCTCAGCGGCCAGTACGACGCCAACGACTTCGCCGACCAGCTGATGGTCCTGCGCGAGGACCTGCGCGACCCGGTGCTGCGCGCCAGAGGTGACGCCTGGATCGGCACGCTCGCCGGTGCCGTCGAGCAACGCCTCGCCGACGCGCCGGGCGGCGCCGCCGGACTCGGCGAGCTGGTCGTCGCCCACTGGCAGGGCACCCTGACCGTCTGGGGTTTCACCCGCTCCGGTCCACTCCCCGCCGTCGTGCGTCGCTCGCTGGGCGAGCTGCTCGCCCGCCTGCACGCTCCCGTTCCTGGTCGTGGCGATCGATCGTGACGATCGCGTCAGGCGTTGTTGAACATCACGTGACCGCCGCGCCAGGGGGCGTGTGATTGAGCGCGGCCTCGGTCACCGGATCGCCGGCGATGCGGGTGTGCCAGAGCTGGCGTGGCTGTGTCATGTCGTACGGCGTGACCCGGTGGACGAGACGGCGGTTGTCCCACAGCACGACGTCACCGGGCGCCCAGCGATGGAAGTGGACGTTCTCCGGTGCCGTCGCGGCCTCGTTCAAGTGGTCGAGCAGTCGCTCCGACTCCTCCGGCGACATCCCGACCACGTCGTGGGCGTGCCGTCCGACGATCAGGTTGGGACGACCGGTCTCGGGATGGACCTTCACGAGCGGACGAAGCGGCACGTCGCCCTCTGGGTAGCCGTAGAGCCGGATGCCGTCGTCCTGCACCACCTTCTTCGGGAGGTACCCGGCGCGACGCTGGCTGTACGTCATCGAGTGCGCCGCCGCCTTGTCGGCGACGAGCTCGCGGGTCTCGTCGTCGAGCGCGTCGTAGGCCGCGCGCATGTCCGCCCAGCCCGTGTCGCCGCCCTCGTTCGGCACGATCTCGGCGGACAGCACGGCGCCCTTCGACTGCACGGGCATGAACGTGCTGTCGTGGTGCCAGCCCTCGTTGCCGCGCAGCGACTTCACGAGGTCGTCGTCGGGATCCGACTCCACCGTCCCGTCCGGGCGGATGTTCGACATCGCCACTGCCTCGAACTCGAGGTCGCCGAAGCGCCGTGCGAACATGTCCTGCTCGGCACGATCGAGGTGCTGTCCCGGGAAGATCAGCAGCGGATGTTCGAGCCACGACGCGTGGAGCTCGGCGAACGCCTCGTCGTCGAGCCCGCGCAGGTC
Organism: Acidimicrobiia bacterium; assembly: GCA_013815505.1. Lineage (GTDB taxonomy): Bacteria > Actinomycetota > Acidimicrobiia > Acidimicrobiales > Ilumatobacteraceae > JACDHN01. Next base: position 970 of record JACDGA010000423.1, on the reverse strand, counting down.
GATGTCCGTCACGACCGCCACGAACGGGACGTCCAGTTCCTTCAACCGCATCACACCAGGGTCGCCGGACGTGCGTGCAGAGTCAAACCGCGGTGCGCCGAAACGAACGACGTCACGGGTCGGACTCCCGCGTACCGTCGCGCGATGGCGATCGACCCGGATGAGAAGAATTGGACCTGGGTGCTGCACGAGCAGTGTCCGGAGTGCGGCATCGACGTCTCGGCCCTGCGGTGGGCGGACCTCGCGCCGATCACGCGCCGCACCGCTGATCGGTTCGCCGACTTGCTGCTCGCCGAGCCCGTGCCGTCGCAGCGCAGCAGCGACGACCGGTGGTCGGTGCTCGAGTACGCCTGTCACGTGCGCGACGTGTTCGTGCTGTTTCGCGGGCGACTCATACTGATGCTCGAACAGGACGACCCGCAGTTCGAGAACTGGGATCAGGACGTCACCGCCATCGAGGACGACTACGGCGGCCAGGATCGTGACGCGGTCGCCGCCGCGCTGCGCACGAGCGGCCACGCCATGGCCGACGCCATCGATGCCGTCGGTGCGGACCAGCTCGATCGGCCGGGACGTCGCAGCGACGGCTCGGTGTTCACCGTCGCATCGCTCAGCCGTTACTTCCTCCACGACCCGCTGCATCACCTCCACGACATCGGCGGCGAACCGCTCCAAGTCGTGCGTGAGCCGTCACGCTGATGATCGGATCTCGTCAGGGGCGCTCGCTCCCATTCGTGCAAGACACGGTCGTGCGACGGAGGATGATGACGGCATGAACGACGGCTCCGCCGACACCGACACATCCGCCCTCGACCTGCGCACCACGGTCATCCACCTCGGTCGCGGCGCGACCTCTACACCTGTGGTCGACTTCGACTGGTCACCGGAGTCGCTGGACGCCTACGACACGCGCTTCGCCGCCGACGGCAAGGAGGGCCGCCTCGTCGGGCTGTTCCACCAGGACGCCGAC
>JACDGA010000422.1 GCA_013815505.1 Acidimicrobiia bacterium | reverse complement strand
TGCTCACCACGACCGCTGGACGTTGCTTGTTCGCCTCGCTGCCTCGTGTCGGATCGAGGTCGACGAGGACGACGTCACCGCGTCGCATCGACGTCTGTGTCTTCGATGCCGTCGGCGATCGCCGCCTCCCAGAGCTCCGTGTCGGCCGGGTCCCATTCGCCCCAAGCCTCGCGGTACTCGTCGGCGAGCTCGTGCGTCCTGAGCAATGACAGTGCTCGCTGGATCACGCCCGAGCGGCCGCCGATCCGGTGCTCGTTGGCATAGCGATCGATGAACTCGACATCTCTGTCGGGCACGCTGATGCTCAACTTCACGGCGCTGATGCTACTTCGGTAGGAGCGTGGGTGCTACCACGCCTGACGCGTCCGTCACCGAGACCGGCAGCCCACGAACCCTGGGCTCGCCGGTAGCATCGTCGAGCACACATCACACGCGGGCTGTGGCGCAGCTTGGTTAGCGCGCTTGTCTGGGGGACAAGAGGTCCCGAGTTCAAATCTCGGCAGCCCGACCACATCTAGCAGGGACGATGGCTCGACGGCATCGAGTCCGCCTGCTGAGGTCGGCTACCGGGTCGGCTACGGCTGCTCACTTCCATCAAGCGAAGGAGCCAGCCATGACACCACCCCCGTTCCTTCAACGCGTGGGCTTCCACGTCTTCTCCCTGTGTGAGCATGAGGAGCGGGCTCCTTCGATCTGATCGGCGTCAGAACCGCCAGCGTCGATGGAGCCCCACCTCGATTGGTGGACTTGCAGTCGTCCACCCAGCCCCTCAGGGGTGGGGAATTTCAATGATCAGGTCTGGGGAATTCCCGGTGATCGGCCACATCGGCTGGCGGGATGCATCAGCAGCCCGCAACTCGCAGGACGCGGGGAACATCTGATGGGTGCGTCAGACCGCCGGGTCGTACGGACTGAGCACGGCGTCGTTCGTGACGTAGAGGGGGTGCCGAGGCTCGCCGCTCGCAGTCACTCCGAGGCAGAGCGGGCCGTCAAGGAGTTTGGCGACTGCGCGACCTCGGCCGAGCAAGATGCCGTGCGATCCCCACGCGGCGAGAGTGATCGGTGACTGCTTGCTGATCTCGATGATTACCTCATCGGTGCGACGTCCGACAATGTCGTGGTCGCGCGCCGCCCGCTTGAGGTCCGCCGGCTTCGTTGCACGCCAGGAGAACAGATTGACCACGATGACGGAGCTCAAGCCGGCCGCCTTCGCTCTGGCGACCACCTTGCGCAGCGTCGGTCGAGGTCGGCCGGTCGTGTCGCCAGTGCTCGGGTTGAGCCCCACCCAGCACAATCCGGGTCCGTCAGCCCACCGGCGCTCATACCACCAGCGGTACAGCCCATCTTCGCTGTACTCGGAGCTGTCGTCGTAGTCGTCCGTCCGGTCATCGACCGCCAAGCCCTCTCGGGAGGCGCGCTGTGAACGCAGTCGTCGAAGGATCGCGAGGAAGATGCCGTTGTCCAGAGCGGCGGCGATCGTGCCCTCGGAGAAGCGATCGCCGCGCACGATCGACGTCGCCAGCCGAACCGTGTCGGCGAGCGATGCCGCGTCCACGCTGGGCGCGTCGGGGTAGCGGTGTGGCGTGTACCAGGTCGTCCTGTCCGCCAAGTGTGTAACGAGCTGCTGCTCGCCGAGCCATCGAATCGCCCGATCCGCGGCCGGGTCGAGGAGCACCCATGGCATCTGAATCACGCCGGTCGCCGTCCGGTCGCCGCCCTGCCACTCGTAGGGCCTCGGCTCGTTCGCCAGCTGTTCGATGATCTCGTCCAGTTCGGCCCAGCCGCGTGGCCCGACCGTTCGGACGAGCGCAACGATGTCATCGTCCTCGGCCATCCCCGCAGCATCGCGTACGTTCCGGCCGACGCTGATGCGGAGCGAGGGCAAGAGGCACGCCCCTGGCGTTCAACTCGGAAGCCTCGCCACCCCGTCCAACTCAAGAGTCTCGTGTCAGGTGTGCTCGCGTCCGTGTCACGTCCAGTGTTGTGTTGGGTCACGTCCGTCGCACGCCCTTCTCACGCCCTCGCGCACCCCTTCGGGCCAAGTGCATGTGCCCTGAGCTGGGCACATGCACCTCACAAGCGGTGGAGCTGGGGGGAATCGAACCCGCTACGACAGTCCAGCCGTGTGATGCGCTGTCCGTATTAGTGCCGGTAGCGGGGCACTTCGGGTGCACGTCGGTTGCTCGTCAGACTGTCGAATCCGGCCTCGTCGTGAGCAGTTCGTGAGCGCTGTGTGAGCGCAACCACCGCCACACGAGCCGTGTTCGTGACCGCTCTCGCGTTCGTACTCGTCTTCCGATTCAAGCTCAGCGTGTTGCGCGTTCTCGGGATGTGCGCCGCAGTCGGCGCCGGCATCTACGTCACCGCTCACTGACGCGATGACGGCATCCGCCGTCGCGACTGGAACGAGGAAGCCGGCGTTGACGACCTGAAGGCAGCATCTCGATGGCTGCCGCTACGCCGTGCGTATCAACCCGTCGCGGCCTGAGCGGCGGGCCGGGGGCTGGAAGCGGCCGGTTCTCGGCGGGTTCCGAATGCCCATCCGGCCAGGAAACGGCGAGAACGAGAACGCGCGGG
>JACDGA010000421.1 GCA_013815505.1 Acidimicrobiia bacterium | reverse complement strand
GGCTACGGGTTCCTCGCCGAGAACGCCGAGTTCGCGCAGCGTGTGGTCGACGCCGGGCTCGTCTGGGTCGGCCCGACACCCGAACAGATGCGGCTGCTCGGCGACAAGCTCGCCGCGAAGCGCGCGGCCATCGAGGCCGGTGTGCCGACGTCGGTCCCGGTCGAGATCGCGGACGACGGCACGGTGGACGACACCGGCTCGCTCGAATATCCCCTGCTCGTCAAGGCGTCAGCCGGGGGCGGAGGGCGCGGGATGCGTGTCGTGCGCGAGGCGGCCCACCTCGACGATGCGATCGCCGCTGCGGGACGTGAGGCGGCATCGGCGTTCGGCGACGGCACCGTGTTCGTCGAACCGTTCGTCGAGCGCGGGCGCCACGTGGAGGTGCAGATCGTCGGTGACCGGCACGGCGACGTCGTGCACCTCGGCGAGCGGGAGTGCTCGATCCAGCGGCGCAACCAGAAGATCGTCGAGGAGGCACCATCCCCCGGCATCGATGAGGCGACGAGGCAGCGCCTGCTCGAGGGCGCCGTCGCGCTCGCACGGCACGTCGGCTACGAGAGCACCGGTACCGTGGAGTTCCTCGTCGCCGACGATGGGTCGCCGCACTTCCTCGAGGTCAACACGCGGCTGCAGGTCGAGCATCCCGTCACCGAGGCGACGACGGGCCTCGACCTCGTCGAGCTGCAACTGCGGGTCGCCGCGGGTGAGCCACTCGGCCTCACCCAGGACGACGTGTCCGTGCGCGGCCACGCGATCGAGGTACGGGTCGTCGCCGAGGATCCGGCTGCGGGTTGGTTGCCCGCAGCGGGCACGGTGCACTGCTTCTCCGTACCCGACACCGTGCGGGTCGACACGGGCATCGACGACGGCAGCGACGTGTCGACGGAATACGACTCGCTGCTCGCCAAGGTGATCGCCCACGGCTCGACCCGTCACGACGCGGCGCGATCGTTGCGCACAGCGCTCACGGCGACCGCGCTGCACGGACCGGCGACGAACCTCGGCACGCTCGTCGCGATCCTCGGCGAGGCGGCGTACCGCGCCGGCGAGACGTTCACGACGTACCTCGACGAGCACCACGAAGTGCTCGACCCCCGAGACGAGCGCTGGCCGGTACACCTCGTTGCGGCCGTCGCCTCCCAGGAGCGTGCGAGCCGTGCCGCCGACCGGCGATGGGCGTTCGCGCCGAGCGGCTGGCGCAACCTTCCGACACAGCCGCAGCGTCGCCGCTGGCGGCGCGACGCAGGCGCCGACGAGATCGACGTCGCCTACTCCGTGAGCGCCAACGGGACGTCCATGACGGTCACGATCGACGACGAGCACTACGCAGTGCGTCGCCGCCACGCGACAGACCCGGGGGACCCGACCGGGCGCGCCGACGCCGTACTCGTCGAGGTGAACGGTGTCGCAACAACCGTGCACGTCTCGCGCCACGTCGGTGTCGGAGGCGATGACGTCGTGTGGACGAACGGGTTCGGTGGCCAGCATCGTTTCGAGCAGGTGGGCCGCTTCGCCGAGCACGATGCCGTCGAGCTGTTGGGCGGGCCCGTTGCGCCGCTGCCGGGGACGATCGCCGCCGTGGAGGTTGCGGCCGGCGACCACGTGGCACCCGGTGACACACTCGTCGTCTTGGAGGCGATGAAGATGGAGCACCGCATCACGGCCGACCGCGATGCCGTCGTCGAGCACGTCGCGGTCGCGGCCGGTGACCGCGTCGACGCCGGTGACTCGCTCGTCACGTTCCGCGACGTCGAGGACAAGCCGCCGGGCGATGGCTGAGCCGATCCGCATCGCCAACTGCTCCGGCTTCTTCGGCGACCGCCTGTCGGCGGCCGCGGAGATGGTGGATGGCGGCCCGATCGACGTGCTCACGGGCGACTGGCTCGCCGAGCTGACGATGCTGATCCTCGCCCGCACGAGGGCGCGACGTCCCGACGGCGGCTTCGCCCGCACGTTCCTCACCCAGATCGAGTCGGTCATGGGCGCCTGTCTCGACCGTGGCGTCAAGGTCGTGTCGAACGCCGGCGGACTCGACCCGATCGGTTGCGCCGACGCCGTCGCCGAGCTCGCCGGACGCCTCGGGCTGTCGCCGACCGTCGCCTACGTGACCGGCGACGATCTGATGGGTCGCCTCGACGAGCTGACGGCCGACGGCGCACTCACGCGATTCGGCGACGACGAGCCGTTCGATCGTGACGAGGCGCTCGTCAGCGCGAACGCCTACCTCGGCTGCTGGGGCATCGTCGAAGCGCTGGCGCTCGGGGCCGACATCGTCGTGACCGGACGCGTCACCGATGCGGCATTGACGTGCGGTCCTGCGGCGTGGCACCACGACTGGCAGCGCGACGATTGGGACGCGCTCGCCGGCGGCGTCGTCGCCGGGCACGTCATCGAATGCGGTGCGCAGGTGACGGGCGGTAACTACTCGTTCTTCACCGAGATCGACGACATGACGCACGCCGGGTTCCCGTGGGCCGAGGTCGCTGCCGACGGGTCGTCGGTGATCGGCAAGCACGACGGCACCGGCGGCGAGGTGTCGATCGGCACGGTGACGTCGCAGCTGCTCTACGAGATCATCGG
>JACDGA010000420.1 GCA_013815505.1 Acidimicrobiia bacterium | reverse complement strand
ACTGATCCGTCGCCGTCAGTGGGCGGGATCGGTGCAGGTTGCGCAGGTGCCGTCGACGGCGAAGTGCGCCGGGCGCATCTCGAACCGGTAGCGCCGCGCGACCTCCGCAGCCATCGAGACGAACTCGGCGTGGGGCACCTCAATGACGCTGCCGCATTCGCTGCAGCGCAGATGCACGTGGGCATCGTCGGCGAGGTGGTGGACGGCGGGTCCGTCGCCGAAGTGACGCTGCACGGTGAGGCCGAGCGCGGCGACCGAGTCGAGGAACCGGTAGACCGTCGACTGGTCGATCTCGGGCGCCACCAGCTTGACCCGCTCGGCGAGCGCCGGCCCGGTGACGTGATCGTCCGTGGCGAGCAGCTGCTCGGTGATGATCCGTCTCGACGAGGTGATCCGCAGCCCACCCTGTCGCATCTGATCGAGGAAGGCATCGACGCGCTGAGACCTCACAGCCACACGATACTGATGCCGCCGATCGCTCCTGTCGCAAGCACGTCGCAGTTGCGATTAAGGTGCATCTGGCAACTGGAGGATCCGAATGCACGTACCCGATGGTTTCTTCGACGGCGCGACGTCGGCAGGCGGCGCAGTCGTCAGCGCGGGCGCGCTCGCTGTCGCAGCGCGGCGGGCGACCGACGAGCTCGGCGAACGCCTCGCACCCCTCGCGGGGCTCGTCGCAGCGTTCATCTTCGCCCTGCAGATGCTCAACTTCCCGGTCGTCGGCGGGGCGAGCGGTCATCTCCTCGGGGGCGCGCTCGCCGCCGTGCTCGTCGGGCCATGGACGGCGATGCTGTGCGTCGCCGTGGTCGTCGGTGTGCAAGCGGTCCTGTTCGCCGACGGCGGCCTTTCGGCGTACGGCATCAACGTGTTACTCATCGCAATCGTGCCGGCAGCGGTCGGCTGGGTGATCTTCCGCATCGTCCGTCGCCTCCTGCCGAGCACCGATCCGGCCGTCGTCACCGCGTCGGGCATCGCCGCGTTCGTCTCGGTCCCCGTGGCCGCCGCCGTCTTCAGCGTGATGTACGCGATCGGCGGGGCGGTCAACCTGTCGTTCGGCGCGGTGCTCGCGGCGATGATCGGGACGCATGTGTTCATCGGGATCGGCGAGGCGCTGATCACCGGTGCAGTGGTGGGCGCAGTGATGGCAACGCGGCCCGATCTCGTGTACGGAGCACGCGACGTCGAGCCCACCTCCCGAGGGTTGGTGAACGCGTGAAGCGAGCGCTGCTCGTCGCGCTGCTCGTCGGTGTCGCGCTGGTGGTCTTCGTCGCACCGCACGCGTCGAGCTCGCCCGATGGGCTGGGGAAGGTGTCGGCCGACGAGGGCTTCGACACGGGGACGGCGCACGACCTCGCCGACGGTCCGCTCGCCGACTACTCCGTCGACGGCGTCGACAACGAGGGCATGAGCACGGCGCTCGCCGGCACGCTCGGTGTGCTCGTGACGTTCGCGATCGGCGCTGGAGCGTTCCTCCTGATCCGTACAGCGCGAACCCGACACGAATGAGGTCGTTGCCGCCACAGGTGAAGCTGGTCGCGACGCTGCTGTTCGTGATCGCTGTTGTCGCCACGCGACGCGAGGCGATGTGGGCGTTCGCGGTCCACGCCGCACTGCTGGCGGTCGTTGCCTTCGCAGCGCGAATCCGACTTCGCACCATTGCCCGACGGATGCTGATCGAGGTGCCGTTCCTCGCCGCAGCCGCGTTGCTGCCCTTCGTCGCCGGCGGTGATCGCGTCGCCGTCGGGCCGTTGCGTCTCTCTGAGAGTGGTCTCTGGGGTGCGTGGGCCATCGTCGCCAAGGGCACCCTCGGCGTCGGTGCCGCCGTCGTGCTCAGCGCGACGACGTCGGTTCCCGAGCTGCTGCGCGGTCTGCAGACGATGCGCTGTCCTGCGATCCTGACGTCGATTGCGTCGTTCATGGTGCGGTACGTCGACATCGTCGCCGGTGACGTGCAGCGGATGCGTGTCGCCCGGATCTCGCGCGCCGATGACCCGCGATGGTTCTGGCAGGCGAAGGCGGTCGTCGGCACGGCGGGCGCGCTGTTCGTCAGGTCCTACGAGCGTGGCGAGCGGGTCCACCTCGCGATGCTGTCGCGAGGCTTCGACGGCACGATGCCGCGCCTCGCGCCGTCCGCCGCAACCGGGAGGCACTGGGCGACGGGACTCGCGATCTCGCTCGCCGCCATCGTCGTCGCGCTGGCGAGCTGGTCTGTGTGGCGCTGACGCCCGGGACCGTCGAGGTGCGCGACCTCGGCTTCCGCTATCCCGACGGCACGGCGGCACTGTCGGGTCTGTCGCTGTCGGTCGCCGCGGGTGAGCGCGTCGCCGTCCTCGGCCCGAACGGTGCGGGGAAGACGACACTGGCGCTCCACCTCAACGGCGTCCTGCCGGGAGACATGGGGCGCTCGGCGTCGACGGGCTCGGTGTGGATCGGCGGCTCCGAGGTGGGCAAGGCGACGCTGCGTGAGTGCCGCCGGCGCGTGGGGATCGTGTTCCAGGACCCAGACGATCAGCTGTTCATGCCGACCGTCGCCGACGACGTCGCCTTCGGACCGGCGAACCTCGGGTACCGCGACGGCGA
>JACDGA010000093.1 GCA_013815505.1 Acidimicrobiia bacterium | reverse complement strand
GAGGAGATCCCGAGACTCGCCGCCGCGTCATCGCCACCCGCCCTGCTCGCGGTCATGGCGGCGTCGCTGCTGATCTCGTACGGAATCGTGTTCCAGGCCGGTTTCGGTGACCAGGCGAAGCGGCGCGCGCAGCGCGGCATCTTGCAGCACCCGATCACCGAGACCGCCGGCGCCTATGTGGTCGCGCTGATCGCGTCGGCGGCGATGCTGCTGTTCTTCCGCAACCTTCAGCCTGGTGACCCTTGGCCCATGGTGCTCGACCACGTGGTCCTCCTCGGGCTTCCCGCCGCCATCGGCGGGGCCGCCGGAAGACTGGCGATATGAGCCCCACCCGGCTGCGCCTGACACCCGAGCGTGTGACCTTCACGGTCGCTGTCGTCATCCTCCTCGCGCTCGCTGGCGCGATCGTGTACTTGTGGATCCAGCCCCGCCAGCCGCCGAGCGTGACCGTCGCGATGATCGGTGACGTCCGGCTCGTGGGAAGCCAGCGCTACCTGACCGGCGAAGTGCGCAACGGAGGAGACGAGACCGCCGAAGCCGTTCAGGTCATCGGTGAGCTGACCATCGACGGCGAAGTCGTTGCCGCCGGGGAGCAGTTCATCGACTTCCTCTCCGGTGGGGAGACCGAAGAGATCGTCTTCATCTTCGACCGCGCGGCGCCCGAAGCCGAAACCAGCCTCCGAGTCGCCAGCTACAAGAGCCCATGACCGCCTTTCAACGGCGGCGCACATTGGCAACAAGGGCCGGAGACAGGAGAGGCACTCCGCAGAGTGCCTCTGACCTGGGATTTCCTTGGCAGCCCGTACGGGATTCGAACCCGTGCCGCCACCTTGAGAGGGTGGTGTCCTAGGCCTCTAGACGAACGGGCCAAGAGGCGACCACGGACGATACCAGTGCTCGTGCGACTTCGTGGCGGGGCGCCGGCGGCTACCGTCCCGCCGATGAGCGGGCTCGAGCACTACGAACGATCGACGTTCCACCACGACGCCAAGACCCGCGATGTGTACCGGCGGGGCGCCGGGCCGGCGGTGATCGTGATCGCCGAGATGCCCGGCATCACACCGAAGGTGATCGAGTTCGCCGACCGCGTCGTCGAGCTCGGCTGCACGTCCGTGCTCCCCCATCTGTTCGGGGTCCCCGGTGCGCCCCTCAATGCGGTCAACGCGATGCGCTCGCTCGGGCCGGCGTGCATCTCCAACGAGTTCGCTGTGCTGGCAAAGGGCGAGACGTCTCCTGCGGTGTCGTGGTGCAGGGCGCTCGCCGCCGACGCCCATCGACGCTGCGGCGGACCCGGCGTCGGCGTCGTCGGCATGTGCTTCACGGGCAACTTCGCCCTCGGCATGGCGGCCGACCCCTCGGTGATCGCCCCGGTGCTGTCGCAACCGTCGCTGCCGTTCGCGATCACTCCCTCGCAACAGCGCGACGTCCATGCCAGCCCCCGCGACCTCGACGCCGTCGTCGCCCGCTTCGACCAGGACCCCGACCTGTGCGTGCTCGGTCTTCGGTTCACGCACGACCGCACGTGCCCGCCACAGCGCTTCGAGTCGCTGCGACGCCTGCTCGGCGACCGATTCGTTGCCGTCGAGATCGACTCGTCGCCGGGCAACCCGCATGGCAACTCGCGACTGGCGCACTCCGTGCTCACCGAGCACCTCGTCGACGAGCCCGGCCACCCGACACGCGACGCTCTCGATCAGGTGCTCGACCTCTTCCGCCGCCGCCTCCTCACCCCCGAATGACCCACCACCGTCTGGGTGGGATTCGTCCCATCGGCCGCTCTGGGCGGGATCGCTTTCAACTGCTGAGAGAAATACCGCCCAGACGGCAGCTCGCCGGATCGCTTCGGAGGCGGTCCGCGGAGAAAGCGCAGCGGACGACGAGCCCGCCAGAAAAACAGCTGGGGAGAGAGGAATCGAACCCCTAATAACAGAACCAGAATCTGCTGTGTTGCCTATTACACCACTCCCCAATGGGGTTGTCCCATGGGTGCTCTCGGGCGCCCGAGAGCGGGGGCGAGCCTAGCGTCGATCAGAGTCGATCGAACCCGACGATGCGCCCGAGCGCCACGCCGCCGGCCTCGGTGAGGTGGCGCTCGAGCGACTTGCCGCCGCGCACGACGCTGGTGGTCGTCGGCGAGACGTAGGCCGTGAGACCGACGTCTTGGGCGATGAGGCGGCTGCGCAGCGCGTGGTACGGGTCGGTGACGATCAGCACGCGATCGACGCCGCGCTCACCCAACTCGACGGCGACGGCCTCGAGCGACTCGAAGGTGTTCGACCCGGTGGGGTCCTGGATGATCGCATCGGCCGGCACGCCGCGCTCGACGAGGTAGGCGGCAGATGCCTCCGCCTCGGAGAACCGGTCGCCGGGCCGGCTGCCGCCCGTGGTGATCACGATCGGCGCAACGCCTTGCGGCCACAGCTCGACGACGTGATCGAGGCGGGCAGCGAGCTGCGGTGAGGGCGTGCCGTCGTACTGCGCGGCTCCGAGCACGACGATGGCGTCCACCGATCCGGCCTGCGCCGACTGGTCGCCACGTCCCGTCGACCACACCTGATAGAGCGACACGAGGAAGTAGCCGAGCACTACCACCATTGCGAGTGAGATCGACAGCACGACGCGGCGCAGCGGTGACCGGCGCCGGCGCGAGACGCGAACGGGGCGGACGAGTCCGACGGGGGTGGCATCGTCGCCGGACGCTGGGCGGAGGGCATGCCCGGCCGACGTCCTCGGCAGCGCCACCGTGGCGTCGTCATCCACCAGCGGGACCCATCCGTTCCAGTGACGCGACGAGCCGGCGGCACGTCTCGTCTCGACCGAGCACCTCGAGCGACTCGAACAACGGCGGCCCGACGGTGCGACCCGTCACGGCCACCCGCACCGGTGCTTGGGCCTTGCCGAGCTTCACGCCGAGCTCCGTACCGATCTCCTCGAGCGTCGTCTTCAGCGTGTCGGCGTCCCATGGGCACTCGCCGTACACCTCGATCGCTCGCTCGAGGATCGGGCGAGCGACGTCCGTCGTCATCGTCTTCGTCCACGACGACTCGTCGACGTCGGGATCGTCGACGAACAAGAAGTCGACCATCGGGGCCGCATCGGCGAGCGTGACCACGCGGGACTGCACGTGCTCGGCGATCTCGGCGAACCGGTGGGGATTCCACTCGGCTGGCAGGAACGGGACGCAGCGCCGCACGAACTCCTCTGGCGGGAGCGCCCGGATGTACTCACCGTTGAACGCCGCGAGCTTCTTCTCGTCGAAGAACGCAGGTGCGTGGTTGACGTCCTCGAGCCGAAACTCGGCCTCGATCGTCGACCACGGCACGATCTCGCTCTCCCCCGACGGCGCCCAGCCAAGCGTCATGAGGTAGTTCACCATCGCCTCTGGCAGGTAGCCGGCGTCGCGGTACTGCTCGAGCGCGACCTTGTCGCGGCGCTTCGAGAGCTTCTGACGCTTCTCGTTGACGAGCACCGGAACGTGTGCCCACACGGGAGGCGTCCGACCGAGCGCGGTCCACAACATCTGCTGCTTCGGCGTGTTGGAGAGGTGCTCCTCGGCGCGCACGACGTGGGTGATGTCCATCGTCATGTCGTCGACGGCGTTGGCGAGCATGAACATCGGCGACCCGTCGCCACGCACGAGCACGAAGTCCTCGACGTCGGCGTTGTCGAAGCGGACCTCGCTGCGGACGAGGTCGTGCACCACCGTCTCGCCGTCGGGCACCCGGAATCGCAACGCCCGCCCGGGCGCCGCCTCGAGCCCACGGTCGCGTGAGTAGCCGTCGTACCCGGGCTTGCCACTCGCCTCGGCGCGGGCGCGGATCTCGTCACCCGTGAGGTCGCAGTAGTAGGCCTTGCCGGCTTCGAACAGTTGCGTCGCGACGGCGAGGTGCGACGCAGCGTTGGCACGCTGCGAGTGCGGTCCCTCGAACGCCGGGTCGCCGGAGTCGATGCCGATCCACGCCAAGGCGTCGACGATCCCCGTCACCCACTCCGGACGGTTGCGCGCCTCGTCGGTGTCCTCGATCCTCAGCACGAACGTGCCACCGAGGCGACGGGCGAGCGCCCAGTTGTAGAGCGCCGTCCTCGCTCCACCGACGTGGAAGTACCCAGTCGGCGAGGGCGCGAAGCGCAGGCGCGGGGACTCGCTCATGGGCGATCCACGCTACCGGCGCCGCCGCTGCGACGAGTCTGGGCGGGATCCCTCGCGACAGGTGGAAGCGATCCCGCCCAGACCGTGGCGACCAGCGCAGCCCTGCGGGCTGGCTGCTCTCAGGTGGGTTGGACGGAGGTGAGGGCGAGGTTGCGGAGCTGGCGCAGGGCGACGGAGAGGTTCGTGACGTCGAGCTTCTCGGCGCGGCGGATCTCGCGGTACATCGCCTGCACGCGGGCGACCGAGCGATGGTTGTTGGCCGTCCACGTGTCGACCGACCCGTCGGACGACCGCAGCACGATGCCGGTGAGCGACGCGATCGCGCTGAGCAGGTCGTCGCGCAGCGCCGAACGGGCCTGGCTCTCCCAGCGGTCAGAGCGCGGGAGCGCGCCGATCCCGTCCCACAGCCAGAGGAGGTCGAGCTCGGCGTACACGCCCCAGTACGCCTTCGCCGCCTCGATCGGGGAGATTCCGTTGGCGTTGGCGAGCTCGACGAGGTCGAAACCCGTGTGCAGCAACCCCCACACCACGCTGCGCTCGGCAAGACCCTCTGGCACGCCGGCTGCGAGCCGCGACGCCTCGCGCGACGCCAGAACCTCGCCCATCCTGCCCTTGATGCACGGCCCGAGCCCCGTCGCGAGCTCGGTCATGCCGGGCTTGAAGTACTCGACGGCGGCACCGATGTCGAACGGTGGATGGCGATGGCGCAGCAGCCACAGTGACGAGCGCTCGTTCATCCGCCGGCACTCGAGGAACAGCTCGATGCGCGTCTGCATCTGCACCTGCTCGGGCACCGCCTCGATCTCGTCCCACAGGTTGTCGACCCCGATGATCTCGCGCGCTGCGACCCAGCCTCTCGTCACCTCGGCGACGCCGCTGCCGGTCTCCTCGGTCATGCGGTGGTCGTAGGAGATGCCCGAGAGGTTCACCATCTGGTTGACGACCTGCGTGGCGATGATCTCCCTCCGCAAGCGATGCTGTGCGATCGCTTCGCCGAACTGCTCCCGCAGCGGTGTCGGGAAGTAGCGCAGGAGATCCTTCTCCAGCACGGGATCGTCGGGAAGGTCGCTGCGGATCGTCTCTGCCACGTTGGCGTTCTTCGTGTACGCCATGAGCACCGAGAACTCCGGCGCGCACAGTCCCATGCCGGTCGCCTGCCGCTCGGCGATCTGCTTGTCGCTCGGTAGGAACTCGAGCCCACGATCGAGCCAGCCCTCCGCCTCGAGCTGCGTGATGTAGCGGGCGTGGACGTTGACCATCGGCAGCGACTGCTGCCGTGCGATCAGCAACGCCAGCGTCTGGGACTTGTTGTCGTCCAGCACGAGTGCGCCGACCTCGTTCGTCATCTCCTCCAGCAACGTGTTGCGCTGCTTCAGCGTCAGCTCGCCATCCGTGACGAGACCGTCGAGCAGGATCTTGAGGTTGACCTCGTGGTCCGAGCAGTCGACGCCCGCCGAGTTGTCGATCGCGTCGGTGTAGATCAGCCCGCCGTTGAGGTCGTACTCGATGCGACCGAGCTGCGTCAGACCGAGGTTGCCGCCCTCACCGACCATGCGGGCGCGGATCTCGTTGCCGTTGATCCGCAGCACGTCGTTGGCGCGATCACCGACGTCGGCGTGCGACTCGATCGACGCCTTGACGTACGTCCCGATGCCGCCGTTCCACAGCAGGTCGACGGGCGCTCGCAGGATCGCCGAGATCACCTCCGTCGGCGCCATCGGCGCGTCGTCCTTGATGCCGAGCGCCTTGCGTGCCTCGTCGGACAGCGTCAGCGACTTCAGGTCACGGCCGAACACCCCGCCGCCGGCGGAGATCAGACGCTCGTCGTAGTCCGCCCACGACGAGCGCGCGAGCTCGAACAGCCGGCGCCGTTCGGCGTGTGCCTCGATCGGGACGGGGTCGGGGTCGATGAAGATGTGGCGGTGATCGAAGGCGGCGAGGAGGCGGATGTTCGGCGAGATCAACATCCCGTTGCCGAACACGTCGCCCGACATGTCGCCGACGCCGACCACGCTGATCGGGTCACGATCGGCGTCCTTGCCGAGCATCGACGCATGGCGGCGAACGCTCTCCCACGCGCCTCTCGCCGTGATGCCCATCGCCTTGTGGTCGTAGCCGGCGCTGCCACCTGACGCGAACGCGTCGCCGAGCCAGAAGTCGTAGCTGGCGGACACCTCGTTGGCGATGTCGCTGAACGTCGCCGTGCCCTTGTCGGCGGCGACGACGAGGTAGGGATCGTCACCGTCATGGAGGACGGTGTCGGGCGGGTGCACGATCTGGCCGGCGACGATGTTGTCGGTGATGTCGAGCATCCCGCCGATGAACTTGCGGTAGCAGTCGATGCCGACGTCGCGCAGCGCGTTGCGATCCGCCGGCGGGTTCTTCACGACGAAGCCACCCTTCGCCCCGACCGGCACGATGACGGCGTTCTTCGTCATCTGCGCCTTCATCAGGCCGAGCACCTCGGTGCGGAAGTCCTCGCGGCGATCGCTCCAGCGCAGCCCGCCGCGAGCGATCGCTCCACCGCGCAGGTGCACACCCTCGACGGCGGGACCGCAGACCCAGATCTCGTGCGCCGGCCGGGGCAGCGGGAGGTCGGCGACCTTCTTCGGATCGAACTTGAACGAGATCTCGGGCCGTCCGCGCCATGCGTTCGTCCGCACCGTTGCCTCGATCAGCATCAGGAACGCACGGCAGATGCGGTCCTCGTCGAGGCTGGGTACGGCGTCGAGCGACGTCAGCAGCTGCTGGCGGACACCATCTGCGGCGGCACGGTCGGTGAGGGCAGGGTCGAACCGCACGCGGAACAGCTCGACGAGCTGGCGCACGATGACGGGCTGACTGAGCAGCGTCGACTCGATGTACGACTGGCTGAATGCGAATCCGATCTGGCGCAGGTACTTCGCGTAGGCGCGAACGACGGCGACCTCGCGCACGGTGACGCTCGCCCGCAGGATCA
>JACDGA010000419.1 GCA_013815505.1 Acidimicrobiia bacterium | reverse complement strand
ACCTCTTCCAGCCCGTCGAGTCTGATGTCCTCGACGAGGCGATCCCCGAGGAATATCGCGACGAGGAGAACCGCTGGTTCGCCCTTGCGCTGCGGGCCCGCACGATCGTCTACAACCCCGAGCTCATCGACGAGGCCGAGGTCGCCACCACCTACGAAGAGCTCGCCGAACCCGAGTGGGACGGTCGGGTGTGCATGCGAAACGCCAGCAATGACTATCAGCAGTCGCTCGTCGCCAGCATGATCGCCGCCAACGGCGAGGAGGACACGCTCGACGTGCTGCGCGGTTGGAGCGAGAACGCCGAGATCTTCGCCAACGACGTGGAGCTGCTCGACGCGATGGCGGCGGGCGCGTGCGAGGTGGGCGTCGTCAACCACTACTACCTGGCCGAGATGCTGGAGGAGGAGCCTGACGCCCCGATCGAGCTGATGTGGGCCGAGCAGGACAGCCGAGGCGTGCACATCAACATCTCGGGCGGCGGCATCACCCGCTACGCCGACGACACCGAGGCAGAGGCCGGGAAGGCGTTCCTCGAGTGGCTCGCCACCGATGGCCAGAACACGCTCGTCGCTGACAACCACGAGTACCCGGCCAACTCCACCGTGGCACCCGAGCCGTTGATCCGCGAGCAGTTCGGCGTCGACTTCAAGCGCGACACGCTGCGCGCCGACGTGCTCGGCTCGTTCAACGAGCAGGCCGTCGAGCTGATGGACGAAGCCGGCTTCGGCTGAGTCCACCGGACCGTGACATGACGCCCGGACGCCGCTGGCAGGCTTCGGCGTGAGCATCGCGTCGTCATCGCTCGGTCGGCGACGACGACTCGGACGGCCGAGCTGGGTCGTCGCCTCGGTCGCCGTTGCGGTCGTGGCGGTGATTCCCGTGGCGATGCTCGCTACGAGCGTGCTGCGGCCCAACGGCGAGGTCTGGCGCGAGCAGTGGCGGACACGCCTGCCCGACCAGCTGATCGCCACGGCGACGCTCGTCGTCGGTGTCGGCACCGTCTCGATCTTGCTCGGCACGAGCCTCGCTTGGCTCGTGAGCGCCTACCAGTTCCCCGGCCGGCGAGTGCTCAGCTGGGCGCTCGTCCTGCCACTCGCGATGCCGAGCTACATCCTCGGGTTCGTGACGACCGCCGTGTTCGGCGTCGCCGGCCCGGTTCAGGTGTTCTGGCGCGACCAGTTCGGGCGAGATGCCTGGTTCCCCGAGGTGCGCTCGATGACCGGCGCCATCGTGGCGCTGTCGCTGACGCTCTACCCGTACGTCTACCTGCTGGCCCGAGCGGCGCTGCGGGATCAGGCGGCGAGCGCCTACCAGGTCGCCCGCACGCTCGGCGCGTCGAGTGCCGAGGCCACGCGACGAGTGGTGCTGCCGATGCTGCGCCCGGCGATTGCCGCCGGCGGCGCGGTCGTGGTGATGGAGACGCTCACCGACTTCGGGACCGTGCAGTACTTCAACGTCGAGACGGTGACGGTCGGCGTGTTCCGCATCTGGCGTGGAACGTACGACCGCGACGCGGCGAGCGAGATCGCCACGCTCGTCCTCGTGTTCGCCCTGCTCGCGATCGGACTCGAGCGAGTGGCCAGAGGGAGGGCGCGCTTCGCCGAGTCGGGCGGACGCGGTGCGGGGTGGACGCCGCGTCGCCTGCACGGATCGCGAGCGGTCGCCGCCACGGTGGCTGCGACCTTCGTCGTGCTCGTCGCGTTCGTCGCGCCTGCGGTGCGCCTCGCGACGTGGGCGATCGCCGAGCAGCGCAGCGAACGGGGTACGCCGATGCTGGCCAACTTCGCCGAGTACCTCGGTAACAGCCTCGTGCTCACCGTGGCCACCGTGTCGGTGTGCATGCTGGCGTCGATCGTCACGACGAACGCTCGCCGGTTCGGGTCACCTCGCCTCGTCGGCGCGGCGAACCGTACGAGCGCCATCGGCTACGCCGTGCCCGGCCCCGTCGTCGGGATGGGCGTGATCCTCGCGCTCGTCGCGCTCGACGGACTGCTCGACCGCGTCAGCCTCGGGCTGCCCGGCGCCGTCGCGACGGGATCGTTCCTCGCGCTCGTGTACGCCTACGTGATCCGCTTCCTCGCCCCTGGCGTCAACTCGGTGGAGGCAGGCCTCAGCCAGGTGCCCGACGAGGCCACGTCGTCGGCACGCACGCTGGGATCGACACCGCGCCAGGTGCTGTGGCGCGTCCACCTCCCGCTCGCTCGCACGAGCGTCATCGTCGCCGCGGTGCTCGTCGCCGTCGACGCGCTGAAAGAGCTCCCCATCGCGTACCTGCTGCGACCCGTCGGTTTCGACACGCTGCCGGTGTGGGTGTACAACCTGGCGTCGGAATCACGCTTCGAGCAGGCGGCGCTGCCGGCACTCGCGATCATCGTCGTCGCCCTCGTGCCGGTGGTCGTGCTCAACCACCAGCTCAACCGCACCCCGTCATGAACGCTCTCGTCCGCCCCGCCGACACGGCCGTGTCCAGCCCGACCCTGGCGCTGCGGGACGTGAGCAAGTCGTTCGGCTCGGTCGCCGCCGTCTCGGCGGTGAGCCTCGATGTCGCCGACGACGAGATCCTCGCGCTCGTCGGGCCGAGCGGCTG
>JACDGA010000418.1:2158-2592 GCA_013815505.1 Acidimicrobiia bacterium | reverse complement strand
AGGCGGGCTACGAGGTGGCCGTCACGCGCCTCGACGCGCCGAAGCTCGCCGACGTCGGCTACGACGTGTTTCTCGACGACACCGAGGTCATCGAGGTCGGACACCTCCGCCTCGACGCGATCCACAATCCCGGCCACACGCCGGGCTCGATCTCGTTCCATGTGCGCGACACGCCGCTGCTGTTCACCGGCGACACGCTGTTCCCCGGCGGGCCCGGTGCCACGCACTTCGACGACGCCGACTTCGACACGATCATCGGGTCGATCCAGTCCCGACTGTTCACGTTCCCCGACGACACCGTCGTGCTGCCCGGACACGGGTCCGACACGACGATCGGCGCCGAACGCCCTCACCTCGAGGAATGGATCGAGCGCGGTTGGTGACGCCGTCTGCGGCGCAGCGCCGATCAGGTCACGGTGCCTGAGGGCCACACC
>JACDGA010000418.1:0-2148 GCA_013815505.1 Acidimicrobiia bacterium | reverse complement strand
GCGGCGTACGGCAAACACCTGTTCGCCTCGTTCGGTGACCACGTCGTGCACGTCCATCTCGGCCTCTACGGCAAGGTGAGCGAGGGATCTGCCCCGGCTCCCGCACCGTGGGGTGCGCTGCGGATGCGCTGGACGAACGAGGACTGGTGGAGCGATCTGCGAGGGGCGACGGCGTGCGAGGTCGTCACGCACGACGAGGCCGCGGCCATCGTCGCCCGGCTCGGCCCCGACCCCCTCGCTCGGCGACCCGACGGCGCGCGGGCGTGGCGACGCATCAGCAGGTCACGCGCCCAGATCGGCGTGCTGCTGATGGATCAATCGGTGATCGCCGGTGTCGGCAACGTCTACCGCGCCGAGGTGCTGTTCCGACAGCGACGCTCGCCGTTCGACGAGGGGCGGACGCTGAGCGCGCAGGAGTGGCACCAGATGTGGGTGGACATCGTCGCTCTCATGCGAGACGGCGTCCGTCGCGGGCGGATCGTCACGACCCGTGCCGAGGATCGTCGCCGCGGGCGGGTGCGCGGCGAGGACGCCCACTACGTGTACCGCAGGGCAGGACTCGCCTGTCGCATCTGTGGCACGCCCGTCGCCTCCTCGGTGATGGCGGCGCGCAACCTGTTCTGGTGCCCCACCTGCCAGTGCCGATGACATGGGCTGGCGGGCGGAACAACTCCGGCGGGTCCGGCGTCTACCATTCCAGCACTCCCGACATGAGTTCCCTCCCGCCTCCTCGACTCCCCGGGCAGCCGCCCGATCGGCCACCGATTCGGCGTCCCGACGACCACCTCCCGCGCCCCGGCGAGTTCGCCTTCAACCAGGCGCCGCCGCCGATCGAAGCGCCGCGACGTCGAACCGGACTGCTCGTCGCCGCCATCGCCTGTGTGGTGGTCTTCGGCGCCGCAGCGACCGTCGTCGTCGTCGGCCGAGGCGGTGATGAGTCGCTCGACACGGAGGCTGCCGCCGAGCGTCTGGACGACGACATCCGCGAGTCCGACGGCGACGGCGAGCTCGACGACTGTCCCGTCGACGAGTTTCGCGACGTGCTGGCCGGCGCGCTCGAGCCGGTCGGCAACGACGAACTGTTCGACACGATCGATCTGGGCGAGGAGACCTTCGAGATCAACGACTTCGGTGACGACGCCGCCGCGACGATCCTGTGTGACGTCGAAGTGCCGTCCGACAGCGGCGAGCGCACCGTGTCGCTGGCGCTGTCGCCCGAAGGTGAGGAGTTCGTGGAGCTCGTCGACGCCATCGAGGGCGTCGAGCTCGAGGAGGTCGGTGAGTTCCGGGGGGGCACGTTCGCCCTCGTCACCTACGACGCCGACGCCGACTTCGTGACGTTCATCTGGGCCGACGAGCATCTCGGCGTCGGCCTCGCTGTCGCCGTCAGCGACGGCCCCGACATCGACCAGGATGCGCTCCGAGACGGTTTCGAAGGGGCGATCCCCGGCATCGTCGACCAGCTCGCCGGCGACTGAGCGCACCGCCCTGGACGGCCGCCGTCCAGGGCCGTTCCCCTGGTCTCGCAACTACACTGGGACTCATGGCCGAGCTGTTCCGGGTCGAAGGACTGCACGCCGCCCCCGTCGAGGACACCCGTGCAGAGGTGAGCGACATCCTCCGCGGCATCGACCTCGCCGTCGCCGAGGGCGAGATCCACGCCATCATGGGCCCCAACGGATCGGGCAAGAGCACGTTCGGCAACTCCCTCATGGGTTCTCCCGAGTATGTGGTCACGGCCGGCAAGGTGTTCTTCAAGGGCGACGACGTGACCGAGTGGCCCGTCGACGAGCGCGCCAAGGCCGGCATGTTCCTCGCATTCCAGTACCCCCAGGAGATCCCTGGCGTCTCGGTCATCCAGTTCCTCCGTCAGGCGCTGTCGGCACGCAAGGGCATCGACCTCTCCGTACTCGAATTGCGCCTGAGCGCGATGGACTGGATGGAACGCCTCGGGATGGACTCCACGTTTGTCGACCGCTACCTCAACGAGGGCTTCTCGGGCGGCGAGAAGAAGCGCAACGAGGTGCTGCAGCTGGCCGTGCTCGAGCCCGACCTTGCGATCCTCGACGAGACCGACTCCGGCCTCGACATCGACGCCCTGCGCGTCGTGGCGAAGGGCATCCGGGAGGTCCGAGATGACCGACCCGG
>JACDGA010000417.1 GCA_013815505.1 Acidimicrobiia bacterium | reverse complement strand
CGCCTGCCGGCCCGACGCGAGACTCGGCGGCGGCGGCCGCATCCGCCACCACCGCCACGACGCCGTCACCGGCACCGACCTCGAGGGCGACGTTCGCCGCGCTGGTCCCGGCACCGACGGCATGGCGTCCCGCGTCGGGCATGTTCGTCCTGTCGGCGCAGACCTCGCTCGTCGCCGACGGCGCAGCGCTGGACGCTGCTGCGCTGCTGCGCGGCTACGTGCGTGAGCGCACCGGCGCGCGGCTGCAGATCCGTTCGGCGGCACCGACCGCAGACACGTCGCCGACATCGATCGTGTTCACGCGTGATGGCGCCGACGCTGCGCTCGGCGAGGAGGGCTACGAGCTGCGCGTCGGCGGCGACCGCATCGAGGTGTTCGCTCGTGGCCGCGCCGGGTTCCTGTGGGCGGTGCAATCGCTGCGCCAGCTCCTTCCCGCCGACCGCCCGCTGGCCGTGGGAATCCGCAGCGGTACGCTGCGCGACATTCCGCGCTTCCAGTGGCGCGGCACGATGCTCGACGTCGCCCGGCACTTCTTCCCGCCGAGGCAGGTGCGCCGCGTCATCGACCTTGCCGCCCGCTACAAGCTGAACCGCTTCCACCTCCACCTGACCGACGACCAGGGCTGGCGCATCCAGATCCGTCGCTACCCGCAGCTCACCGACACGGGTGCCGCCACTGAGGTCGGCGGCGGCACGGGCGGTTTCTACACCCAGCAGCAGTTCGTTGCGCTCGTCGAGTACGCCGCCGCTCGCGGTGTCACGCTGATCCCCGAGATCGAGATGCCCGGCCACTCCCAGGCGGCCGTTGCGTCGCTGCCGTGGCTGAGCTGTGACGACGTGGCGCCACCCGTTCCGACCGAGATCGGGCTCTTCGAATCGTCGCTCTGCCCGACGAAGGAGTCGACGTTCGAGTTCGTCGACGTCGTCATCGGCGAGATCGCAGCGCTTACGCCGGGCGCCTACATCCACATCGGTGGCGACGAGTCGTTCGCCACCGATCCTGCCCAGTACCCGGTGTTCGTCGAACGCGTGCTCGACATCGTGCGGCGCCACGGCAAGGTGCCGATCGGGTGGGAGGAGATCGGCCGGGCGGCGGTCGGCAGCGACACGATCGTGCAGCACTGGGGGACCGACGCAGGCGCAGCGACCGCCGCTGCCGCGGACGACGCGATGATCGTGCTATCGCCGGCATCGAAGGTGTACCTGGACATGAAGCACGACGAGACATCGCCGCTCGGCTGGACGTGGGCCGGTGTGATCGACAGCGAGACGGCGTCGCAGTGGGATCCGGCGGCCGTGCTCCCCGACGTCGACCGCGAGCGGATCGCCGGCATCGAAGCGCCGCTGTGGACCGAGCTCCTCGGTCGCCCGGCGCAGCTCGACCTAATGCTGCTCCCGCGGCTGCCCGGTATCGCCGAGCTCGCCTGGTCGTCACGCCCACCCCCCTGGGACGATCTTCGCGTCCGCCTCGCGCTGCAGTCTCGTCGCTGGACCGAGGACGGGTACGCGTTCACGTCGGACAGTGCCGTGTTCGGCGACTGACGCACGAGAGCCCGGTCGGCGCAGTCGCTAACGTGTCGCCGATGCGTCAGATGCGCCGGAACTTCGCCGACCTGCGCGCCGACGAGGTGACCACGCGGCTCGGCGAGAACAGCATCATCGTGCAGCCGCTCGGCGCCATCGAGCAGCACGGCCCGCACCTGCCGCTCAACACCGACGTGCTCATCGCCAACGCCGTCGCCACGGCGGCGGTGGACCAGGTGGGCGAAGAGCTCGACGCCTGGCTCCTGCCACCGCTCGCCTACACCCGTTCCAACGAGCACGCGTGGGCGCCGGGCACGATCTGGTTGCGGGCGACGACGTTGCTCGCCGTGCTCGACGACATCGGCCACAGCATCGCTGCGACACCGGCGCGCAAGCTCGTGTTCTTCAACGGGCACGGCGGCAACACCGCGGTGGTCAACGTCGCCAACCGCGAGATCCGCCTCCAAGAGGGCCTGATGACGTTCCTCGCCCACCCCTCCACGCCGCCCGACCACGGCGGTGCGTCGGCGGAGGAGGAACTGGGCTTCGGCATCCACGGCGGTGCCGACGAGACATCGCTGATGCTGCACCTGTCAGGGAAGCTCGTCGACATGACGAAGGCGACCCGCAACGTGCCCGAATGGATGGCAGCGAACGAGCAGGTGCGCTTCGGGGGACCCGTGTCGTTCGGGTGGACGTCCGAGGACTTCGGCGGTCACATCGGCGACCCGACCGTTGCAACGGCCGCACGCGGCGAGCAGCTCTACGACGCAGCCGTCGAGAACTTCTGCACGGCACTGCGAGAGATCGCCACGTTCGAGCTCTAGTCGAGCTCGACACCGTGCCGGAACACCCGCCGGTCGCCGGGTGCCATCGCGATGGCCTCGCGCATCGACGATGCGCGGAAGGCGACGAGATCTGCCGGGGACCCCGGCTCTATGGCCACTCGCCGACGACCGAGCACCTGACGCCCGCCGTCACTGACCAGCTCGTAGGCGAGGTCGGGCGAGACGTGTGCCGCAGCGACGAGCAGGCTCGCGGTCTCCAACGGGTCGGCCCGCCCGATCGGATT
>JACDGA010000416.1 GCA_013815505.1 Acidimicrobiia bacterium | reverse complement strand
GGCCGACTGCGTCGGTGGGGTCATAGACCGACCCGCCCAGGTTCAGTCTGACCTGCCGGGCGGTTAGCTCATCGGCGATCGCATGGGCATCGGACAGCGACCGGGCCAGCCGGTCCAACTTGGTCACCACCAGCGTGTCGCCGGAGCGACAGGCGGCCAGCGCCTCCCGCAGACCCGGACGCTCCCGGTTGGTGCCGGTCAGGCCATGGTCGACGTAGATCCGATCTGGTGCCACCCCCATCGTGGCCAATCCGTCTCGTTGGGCCGTTAGATCCTGGGCGTCGGTGGAGCATCGGGCATACCCGACAAGCAGCGCGCTCATGGCGCACCTCCATTGCAGAGACCGGCTCGAAGAGGACTTCGGCTACCGGCAACGGCCACAGCCGCTCACCCACGATCACCCCAGGACCACCAGAAGCCGATCCCCTGCGGGACGAACGAGGTGGCTGTGGTCGCCGCGTCCCGCGAGCCCAGGTCTGCTCCGGTGGCGATTCCCTCTTGCGGAACGTGTCGCGAGCGTCTCCCTGCGGCCGGGGCAGGTGCTCCGAGGTGACTGAGCCTGTACGCAGGGGTGTCGGGTGGTGCCCGCCTCAGTTCCCCGCCGTGTCCCACCGTCTTGTGTGGCTGCGATTCGCTTGCGCAATCCGGGTGAGGGCGGCAACAAAGGCTGCACACAGGGCCCGCTCGTCCAAGCAATGCGTTGGATTCTGGCGCCTCGCTTCACAGGGTCTCCGGGTCGAGTACGCGCGCCAGTAGGTCGCGCAAATGTGCCCTTTCCGTGGCAGCCAGCCGCTGAAGTAGGCGCTCCTCGTCGATGTGGATGAGCCGGCGAACCCGTCGTGTGAGCCCTTGTCCGCCTTCGGTGAGGGTCAGTCGGTTAATACGGCGGTCGTGCTCGGCACTGGCTCGACGCAAGAGACCCCGAGAGCAGAGGTCCTCAACATCGGTGGCGAGGCGACTTGGACTGCGAACGATCCGTCGTGCGAGCTGCTGTTGTGAGGTGTCAGGGTGCTCTTGGACGTCGGCCAGGACGATGTAGTGCCAGTGAGCAAGGTCGTGCTCGGCGCAGCGACGGGCCTCGATCTCCATCAGCCCTCGCCAGGTCGGCATGAGTAGCCGGGCGAGATCCCTTCTTCCCGAATAGGTAGACACATGTATATCGTATACGCGTGGGCACAGAGACGAGAGTGAGACCTTTGCGCCAATCCGACCACGACGCCGTGTTCGAGATGATGGCCGAACCAGCCGCAGTCGCGATGGCTGCCTTCACCGCGGACGACCCCACTGATCGAGCGGCGTTTGATGAGCACATGGAACGCGTCCTGGCCAACCGGGGGGCCGATCACTGGGCTATCACCGACGGCGACGGGACGCTCGTCGGCACCATAGCGACCTTCCCTTCAGACGAGGGCAACCCGGAAATCACCTACTGGATCGCCCAGCCGCAATGGGGTCAGGGGCACGCCTCCCGAGCCCTAGCGCTCATCCTTGGCCAGACCCGCCGGCCGGTGCTGGCCCGAGTCGCGCTCGACAACCTCCGGTCGAGACGCGTGCTGGAGAAGAGTGGCTTCGACGTCGTGGGTAGCAACCGTGACTACGCCGCCGGCCGCCACGCCGAGACCGAAGAACTCATCCTCCGGCTCAGTTGAGGATCCGCTATCGGGACGCGCGCCCAACGCGGCATGTGCGGATGTTGGGCTACTCGAAAGGGACTGTCTCGTAACCAAGGGATGTGACAGGCTCAAGCGGTGCGCCTCTTGGTGATTTTCGGGCCGCCGTCCGTTGGCAAGATGACAGTGGGTCGTGCCGTGACGCGCCTCGGCGACTTCAGGATGTTCCACAACCACGCTGTCCTGGAGCCGCTGCTAGAGGTCTTCGCGTACGGAACACCACCCTTCATGAGGTTGCTCGGAGAGTTCCGGCGACGAGTAATTTCGGAGGCGGCCGGATCGGGCACCAACCTGCTCTTGACGTTTGTGTGGGCGCTCGAGCTCGAGGATGACGCCCGCGAGGTCAATGACTTCATCCGCCCGTACATCGAGGCCGGCGCGCACGTTTCGTTTGTCGAGCTATACGCCAACCTCGAGACGCGTTTGAAGCGAAACCGGACCGAATTTCGCCTCGCTGAGAAGCGCTCGAAGCGCGACGTGAACTGGTCGGATGACAATGTTCGCCAGTTGGAGCAGCATGTCATGAACACCGGCTCGAATGAGGGCGCCGACTGGACGCCCGGCGAGCGACTGCTGAGTCGGCACCGATACCTACGGCTCGACAACACCAAGCTTTCAGCCGACGAGACCGCCAGTCAGATCGTGGCTTGGCTCGACGGCTGAAGTAGGCACATGGGTGTCACCCGCATATCGAGCATGTCCGGACGGCCTCGTGTGCCGAACTTCTAGCAGACGACCGGCATCGATCCGGCGAGCTCGCCGGCGAGACCGGACGAGCAAGAACGACGTCCCGAATGCCGTTCGGCTTGCGAGACGCTTGAGTCGGATCGGCAGGGAGGCTTCGACTGCTCGGAACGCGACATGTTCGCGGCACGGGGCATCGAGCAGAGCGGACGGGCCGGTCCGGCCGCACACGGTCGGCCGTTGCC
>JACDGA010000415.1 GCA_013815505.1 Acidimicrobiia bacterium | reverse complement strand
CGCAGCCAGCCCGGCGGCCGGTTCCTCTTCCTCAGCGAACTCTTGCGCCTCATGGTCGACGGTGGAGGCGTCGGGTTCGACGAGCTGGCCGGCGAGGTCGTCCTCGTCCTCGGCTTCGCCGTCGAAGTGTTCGGCGGCCGGGTCGAGCTGCGCGGCGGGGTCGGGCACCTCACGCATCGTGCGCTCGGCGAACGACTCGCCGGCGTCTTCTTCCACCGGGGTGACACCCACGGTGTTGACCCCGAGGGGGCGATCGGGAGGGAAGTCGGGCAGTCCCTCGCCGACATCGTCGCCCGTGGGATCGGCGTCGTCGTCGATCTTGTCGGCGTCGAGGGCTTCGGCCTGGTCCTGGGAATCGTCGCTCATGATGACATTGCAGGGTAGGGCTCGGCGGCGAGAAGTCGGGCGGTGTGCGCTGCATTCGAGGCGAGAGTGACCGCAGTCTCCCGCACGGCGGAAGGGATCTCGTCGAGGTCCTTGAAGTCGACGCTGCCCATCGCCTCACCGACCCAGTAGACGGCACCGCCGGGGGAAACCGTGAAGCCGACGTCGTTGAGACCCTGCATCACCTCGGCCGCGACGTGGTGGGCCCCGTCCTCGTTGCCCACCACGCCGACAACGGCCACGCGGTCCCATGCGATGGGGCGGTCCTTGTCGTCGGTCTCGGAGATGAAGGCGTCGAGTCGTTCCAGCACCATCTGACAGACGCTCGACGGATGCCCGAGCCAGATGGGGGTGGCGAGCACGAGGATCTGCGCGTCGAGGATGGCTGTGCGGATGGCGGGCCAGCCGTCGCCGTCTCCCTCGTCGGACGTGACCCCGAAGCGCACGCCCTCGTCGACGATTCGGAACGTGGCGGTGGTCTCGACGTCGTGGCCGGCGAGCTGGTCACTGATCAGCTCGATCATGCGCTCGGTGCTCGACGACTCGGGTGTCGATTTCAGCGAGCAGTTGAGCGCGACTGCACGGAGCGATGAGGCGGGGGATGGACTCATTGCGTGGTCGGTACCCGCATTCAGAGCCTGGCAACCACCGGGGTCAGCCATGCGCCGTGACCGACAGGACGATCGGGACGAGGTCGGGCCAGGCTGCCCGGAAGCCGGCGTGCAGCGGGCGGGCGGTCACCTCGGACACGGCGACCCAGTCGACGGCCTCGGTTTCGAAGTTGCGTGGCGCGCCGAAGCGGTGCGGTACGGCGATCACCACGGACGTGTAGGTCCAGTCGACTGCCGGCGCGAACACGTGCTCGCCGAGAAGCCGGTGGGGGGTGGGGACGGCGCCGATCTCCTCCTCCGACTCACGGAGTGCGCCGTCGAGCGCCGCCTCGCCGCCGTGGAGCGCGCCTCCGGGGCACGACCAGGTGCCACCCTCGTGAGAGAAGGCCGAGCGCAGCTGCAGTAGCACTGCAGGCTCGGTGCCGGAAGTGGTCTCGTCGGGGTGCACGAACACGGCGCCGGCGGCGCCGAACACGCCCCAGCGGACGTGGCCGTCGCTGCACTCGATGAACCCGTCGCCGCTCCTCGGCTGCTCTCCCGTCACTCCCCCACGGTGCCACGTGGCGACGAGTCAGTCAGGTGGCGAGTTGTCGAGCTCAGCGGGGTCGGCGTCGCCGAGCTCGGCGAGGGGGACCTTCCAGACCGCGACAGTGTGAGGCGACCAGGCGCACACCGTGCCGGCGTCGCGTTCTGGGACGTAGACGTGAAACCAGACGCTCGTGTGTGCGGCGTCGGTGAGGACTCTCGCCTCCTCCATGCACTTCGGGTAGGCGCCGACGACGAGCAGGTTGGTGTCGAGATCGATCGAGGCGAGCTCGCCCGGGTCGAGGCCGGCGGGCAGGGAGTCGACGAACGCGTCGCGCGCTGCGGCGGTGCGCAGCAGGGTCGCCGAGCGCTCGGACTTGACCTTCCGCAGTGCCTCGCCGTCGACCGACCCGTTGCCCTCGCTCCAGAAGGCGACCTGCTCGCCGACCGGGATGACGAGCGACTCGCTGCTCGTCGTCTCCACGGGTTCTGCGCCATCGGCCGTCGGTCCCTTCGCCACACCGCAGCCCGTCGCTCCGATGGCGACGGTCGTGGCGAGCAGGATGGTGAGCCCTCGGATGCGCATGATGTTGGGACGATCTCAATGAGGTTCCAGTTCCTCCCCGGCGACTTCTCGTGCGTCGGTACTTCCGCTCGATGCCACGTCGCACTCCTCATGACGGTGTGCAGTTCATCGACCTCCGGACGGCCTGCGTCGACCGTCCGTCCCACGCGAGATCACCTCGGGCGTACATCGGCTATCTTTCGTGTCGGCGGCGGCAACGCCACATCGACACAGGGAGCATCGAATGATCCTCCGGACGTTCACCTCCAGCTCATTCGCTGTGCGGCAACGTCGTCGGCGCGTCGCTGTCATCACGGCGATGACCGTCGCCGCCGGCGCATGCAGCGGCGACGAGGGCGCTGTGTCGACGATCCCCATCGTGTCGACAACGACAGAGGTCCCACTCACCGATCCCCCGACGACCGACGCCGTGCCGAGTTCGTCGACTGCTCCCGGAACGGACGAACCAACACCCACGACGGCCGTGCCGACCACAGTCGAGTCGACCACGGTCAACC
>JACDGA010000414.1 GCA_013815505.1 Acidimicrobiia bacterium | reverse complement strand
GGATCGAGGTTGCGCTGCAAGTGCGAGTCACGCCGGTGGAGCAGGTACGAGAGCGCAAGCAGGATGATCGTCGAACCGATCAGCAACACGGCGGCGGGCTGCCGCTCGGCACCTTGGTTGCGGATCATGTAGACGTACTGGCGCGGCCGCGTGTCGTCGATGACGGCAGGAGCGGGTGCCCGCCCGGGCTCCGTGATCGTTGGCTCGAGCGGCGCCACCTCGGCGACCGCGTAGTGCGGCTTGTGGAAGAAGGCGACGAAGTCGACGCTCTCGCCGATCTTCGGATACCGCTCGCCGCCGGCATCGAACACGGCGGTCACCTGGTACGTGCCGGCATCGAACGCAGCGGTCTCCTCGACGAGCTCGCCGGCTCGCGACGACGCCTGGCCGAACGCCGAGTCGGACTCGGCGATGCGGTTCCAGCCCTCGTCGCCGAACTCGGCGGCGACGAGCTCGGCCTGCTCGACCGGGTTCGCCGACTCCGGCACGTCGATGGAGCTCTCGAGCACACCGGCGCGCACGAGCCCGACGTCATCGGCGATGACGGCGCGGCCGGCGACGGGCTCCCACGTCGGCGCCGGTCCGAGGAGACCAATGCCGTAGATCAGCCACATCAGCCCCATCAGGGCCATCCAGCCGAACAGCCCGGTGAGCGCGACGAGAAACCCGAGACGGATCCCGAGGTTCGTCGCAAGGACGAGGTAGATGCTCCCGCACAGCACCCCGACACCGATGATGACGATGAGGATGCCGCGCAGCTCGGGTTCCCACGTGATCGCCAACAGCGCACTCATGGTGTGCTCACAGACCCCGCACGTATTCGACGACTTCTTCGATCTGCTCGTCGGTCAGCATCGCCCCGAAGCCGGGCATGCGACCGCTGCCCTGGCCCTGAATGCCGTACACGGCCCCGATCTCCGAGCCGGCGGCGATGAAGTCGACCATGTCTGCCTGGTTGGGGAAGTGCGAGTTCGTCGCACCGCCGCGCAGGTTCCAGCCGAACGCTCCCTGCCCCGGCACACCTGGATCGTCGTAGCTCCAACCCTGTGTGTGGCAGCGGGCGCAGCTGAAGGCGCCGCTGTCGAGCTCGAGGTTGAACAGCGCCTCACCGTACGAGGCGAACGTGCCGTCGTCGACGGACTGGCGGGCGGCGTTCTCGATCTCCTCGCGCTTCTCCGCCGGGAGCTGACCGCTGGGGCAGATCGTGACGACCTCGTCCTCGATGATTCGTCCGACGTCGATGTCGACCGGCGTCTCGCCCTCGGCGCAGTCCGCCGGTTCGAGCTGGATCGACTTGAGGTAGGCGATGAGCGAGTCGATCTGCTGCGAGTTCATCGGTCCGCCGCCCTCGATGCCCCACGCCGACATCGGCGAGAACGGCCGGCCGTACACGAGGATGAAGCGCACCTCGTCCTCGCTGTAGCGGTAGAAGACGGTGTTCACCGCCGGTGCCGTCCAGGCGACCGCCTTGACCTCCTGGGTCTTCGAGTCGGTGATGGAGTAGTCGGCGGCGCCGCCAGTGCCGTTCATCCCGCCGTGGCAACCGGCGCAGTTGAACCCGCCGTTGGCGGTGGTGTCGAAGAGGTCGCCGCCCCATCCGACGAGGCGATTCTCGGCACCCTCCGTCGCGCCGGACTGGCGCGCCGGCTCGAACACCCAATAGAGCGGCAACCCGATGACGACGACGATGAGGAGAACCACACCCAGCAGCTGCACGAGCTCGAGGTGGCGTCCCTCCAGCTCGCTGTCGTCGAGGTACGGCTTACGGTTGGCCGCCAGCTCGAGCTCCGAACCCGCCTCCACCTTGCCCGAACGTAGGTTGGAGATGGCGTAGGCGAACCAGCCGATGACGATGGCGGCGAGGATGATCCACGCGATCGACGTCGTCGTCAACGCGAGCATCTAATGCTCTCCGCCCGACACGCAGTGCGGGCCTTCCGCCTCCTGCCCGGTGGTGTTGACCCCGATCTCCGGACCGAGGATGACGGTGCCGGTGTCGATCGTCACCTCTTCGCCCGCTATCTCGACGGGGAATCGATCCATCCCGCGCGGCGCGGGTCCGGCCTTCTTCTCGCCGACACGGTTGTACTGCGAACCGTGGCAGCCGCACTCGAACCACTGGCTCGACGCGCACTCTGGCACGCGGCAGCCGAGGTGCGGGCACTTCTGGTAGAGCGCCATGATCCCTGCGTCCATGGCGGGCCACAGCACTTCGTCATAGGCCTCCTTGCCCTTTGCCACAGCGTCCGCGGGGTACTCCGTGATCCACGTGCGCGCCTGGGGCAGGTAGTAGAAACCGTCGCCCGAGGCGATGCCCGTGCGGATGTCACCGAGCTTGCCGATCGGTACCTTCGAGCCGAAGCCACCAGTGGCCGTCGGCCAGAGGAAGGCGACGAACCCGGCTGCGGCGAACGCGCCGAGTCCGGTCGCCATGAGCGAGACGGAGGCACGGTTGAAGAACTGGCGGCGCGAGACGCCAATGGCCTCGGGATCCGGCGGTACCCACGGGGTGATCTCAGGAGGCGGCGGCGCCTTCTCGACGGCGCCGTAGCGGGCGACCTCGCCGCGCCGTTCGGCCTCCTGCGAGGTGCGTGCAACGGCGGTCG
>JACDGA010000413.1 GCA_013815505.1 Acidimicrobiia bacterium | reverse complement strand
GGGAAGTACTGGCGGAGCAGTCCGTTGGTGTTCTCGTTGGTGCCGCGCTGCCATGGGCTGCGGGGCTCGCAGAAGTAGATCGCGAGCCCGGTGTCGATGCGCAGCCGGATGTGCTCGGCCATCTCGGCGCCCTGGTCCCAGGTCAAGGATCGGCGGAGCTGCGCAGGCAGCGTCATGATCACGCGGGCGATCTCGTCGCGGACGGCTTCGGCGCCATGGCCGGCCAACGCTGGACCGTTCTTGACGCGCGGCCCGTCACCATGGCCGTCCACGCGGGGCAGGTGCAGCAGCAGCGTGAACCGGGTGGTCCGCTCGACGAGCGTGCCGATCGCGGAGCTGTCGAGCCCGAGAATCAGGTCGCCTTCCGTAAGACTGTGGGTGGCCCGGGAGGGTCGGGTGTGGCTGAGGTCGCCTTGCGCTTTGGTCGCTCACTGGGAATGTCTGCCCGATCCTCCGGGGGTGCCCTGGCTGCTGATTGAGATGTGCGCTTGGTCGCTGGTTACGGATGTGTCAGCGGGGTGTCCGCCGGGTCCACGCCAACTCAACAATCGGAACCAGAGGAGATCAAACATGGAAGTGACCGGACCGCGCGAGATGGCATGGGTCGGGATCGACATCGGCAAGACGCATCATTGGATGTGTGCGCTCGACGCCGGCGGCACGGTGTTGCTGTCGGTCAAGGTCGCCAACGACGAAGCCGAGCTCCTCGCGCTGATCGCGACGATCGGCGAGTTCGCGGACGAGCTCGTGTGGGCGGTCGACATCGTCGGTGCCCCGTCGGCGCTGGTGCTGGCGTTGCTCGCCCAGGCCGGTCACTCGGTGCGGTATGCGTCGGGCCGGGTGGTCGCAGCGATGAGCAACGCGTACACCGGTGAGGGCAAGACCGACGCCAAAGACGCCTACGTGATCGCCGAGACCACCCGGATTCGCCGCGACCTCAGCGTGATCGATCACGACACGGATCTGGTCCGCAACCTCGCGGTGCTGACCGGACATCGCGCCGATCTGATCGCCGACCGGGTGCGGATGATCAACCGACTCCGCGATCTAATGACCAGCGTCTTCCCCAGCTTGGAAGGAGCATTCGACTACGCCTCGTGCAAAGGTGCGCTCGTGCTGCTGACCGGTTACGCCACCCCGCAACGGATCCGCCGCATCGGCGAAACGCGGCTCGCAGGATGGCTCCGCCAACGAAAGGTGCGCGACTCCGCCGGCGTCGCCGCTCGAGCTGTCACCGCCGCCCGTGCGCAGACGACGGTGCTGGCGGGCCAGGACCTGGCCGCCACGATCATCGCTGAGCTCGCCACGAACATCCTCGGCCTCGACGAACGCCTGAAGAGTCTCGACGCCCAGATCGCTGAGACCTTTGATCAGCACCCGCAGGCCGCGATCATCCAATCGATGCCCGGGTTCGGTCCATTCTTGGGTGCCTCGTTGCTGGTCGGCACCGGCGACCTACGCGCGTTCCCGACGGCGGGCCACCTCGCCGCAGCGGCCGGTCTGGTGCCCGTGCCCAACGACTCCGGTCGCCGCTCCGGCAACCTCCACCGGCCAAAGCGCTACAGCCGACCGTTGCGGCACGTGTTCTACCTTTCGGCGCAGACGAGCATGATGCGCCCCGGACCGAACCGCGACTACTACCTCAAGAAGCGTGAACACGGTCGCACCCACAGCCAAGCCGTGATCGCCCTCGCCCGTCGCCGCGTCGACGTCCTGTGGGCGCTGCTACGCGACGATCGAACGTGGACCGCAGCCCCGCCACCCATCGCTCAGGCGGCTTGACAACAACATTGAGATTCCCAGTGGCCGGGCACGGCCCGGTCGGCGACCTCGGCGGGACGGTTCGAGATGTTGACCATCCCGACGATCTTCGATCCCGACAAGCTGACGCGGCCTCGGGGGCGGCGTCGGGCCCGCCCGGATCGCAGACACGCTGCGAGTTCCTTGCGTAGCTCACCTTTGGCTTGCACGAAGATCGCTCGGTAGATCGCCTCGTGAGACACCCACCACTCTGGCTCATCGGGATGGTCTCGCCGGAGTCGCTTGGAGATCTGTTCGGGTGACCACTTCTTCGTGCGCAGCAACGCCAGCACCTCGTCCCACAGCCACGGCCGGGTCTCGATCCACGACTGCTTCGGGCGTTCAGCACGAGCGTCGCTGTGATCCTGAGCGAGATAGGCGCGATAGCGGTCCCGGCCACCCCCCGCGTTGATCTCGCGTCCGATCGTGCCTCGATGTCGACCCAGCCGACGGGCGATCGCGGCGGCCGTCTCGTTTCGGTCGATCCCGACGCGGATCTCTTCACGCTCGGCGAGGGTCAACACATCTGGACGAGGCGTGCGGTTGCGTAACACGACCACAGACTCCTCTGTCACACGCCGCTGCAGCGTGTTCATCGAGATCCCCGCCAACGCCGCCGCTTCAGGCCGTGGCAGCCCCCGCGCCACCGCCGACAACGCCGGCGCGATCACTGACCGCGGATACCTCGGAGCACCCATCACACACCTCCAAAATCTGGGAGATGTCGCGCTCACCACTTGAACCCGCCCCCGTTTCCGGGACTGTGGACAACCAGTTCTTGCTGCAACACGGATCCACCCAGTTTCGGTC
>JACDGA010000092.1 GCA_013815505.1 Acidimicrobiia bacterium | reverse complement strand
AACAGATCGAGCGCGTGGAAAAA
This sequence comes from Acidimicrobiia bacterium, assembly GCA_013815505.1. GTDB lineage: Bacteria > Actinomycetota > Acidimicrobiia > Acidimicrobiales > Ilumatobacteraceae > JACDHN01. The sequence goes on along the minus strand of JACDGA010000092.1, from coordinate 7,153 downwards.
GTACTTGGCGAGGTGAACGATCGGCGCGACAGTGACCGGGGGCGCCAACGACAGGAGTTTGGATGCTTGGTATCAAAAAGGCGATCGCAGCAGTTGCGCTGACTGCTGGGACGACGCTCGGGGGGGCGGTGCTCACTGACGCACCGCCGGTGTCAGCGGACGGAGACGCCTGCACGGCGGTTCCTGATTCGGGGTGGGGATTCAACTTCCACAACTCATGCCACACCCATGACTGGTGCTATGGGGCCAAGCCGTATGGGCGCAGCGAGTGGGGTCGCTACCGCTGCGATCTCGACTTCCTGGGCAACATGCGCGCTCAGTGCCGGGCGCAGTACGCCTGGTACAACCCGACCCGCGCCTACTGCTACGGCGTCGCCGAGACGTACTACAACGGCGTGCGCGCCGGCGGCTGGTACGCGTTCTGGTACGGCTGACGAACTTCCGGCTACCTGGCGACGAGAGGCTGATCGTGTCTCGTCGCCAGGTGGCGCCAGGTGGCCACGTGGTCAGTCTCCTCGGTGCGCCAGCTGGCCGGCGCGGACGAGGAGGAACGCCAGGAGTGGGCCGCCGAACATGAGCACGAGTCCGCCACCGATGTTGGCGCCGACGACGGCGGCGGTCATGACTCGATACCCGGCGCCGATGATGGCGCCGGCGATCACGACGAGCAGAAGAGCGATCCGGCGGTTCCTGGACGCTCCGCTCGTGCGTAACACCGCGCCCAGGGCGAACAGCGTCCCGACGAGCAGGACGAGCGCGGATCCACCGATCCACCGCTCGGCTGAAGATGAGAGGTCGGGTGGGGGGATCATGAAGTCGGCGTCCGGGCCATCGAACTCGTCCAGGTCGCCGACCAGCCACCACACGCTCACCGCCGTCGCGACCAGCGCGAACGGCAACAGCATCGTGAACCGACGGGCGAGTGGACTGGAAGAGCGCGTTGTCACGCGCCCAGAATGCACGACGCAGCCCAGGGATGGGGCTGAATCGCGCTGAGAATCGCGGGGCGGGGGTGAGGTGGGCGGCGATGTTCCTCCGGGGGATCGCAACGGCCTACTCTGTGGCGCCTACGGCTCCGGCGGTGTGATGCCGGGCACATGGGGAGGGGAGGGCCGAGATGGCCGCACACGCGATCGTCGCCGCCGCAGGCGACTTGACGGGCAACTGGTCGGGCACGGTGTGGCTGCTGATCCCGGGCGTCATCATCCTCGCCGTCGTCACCGCACTCGCCGTTGGGCCACTCGGTGAACCCGAGCGCACCCATCGCCGCGCTCGCGGTGTCAGCCAGTACCTCGAACGCCACGCCGCCGCTGCCGCCGCCGCCAAGGAGGACGACTCATGACCCTGCGATCGAACACCCGCCGAGCGAGCTCGCCGACACGCCGTCGGCGCATCGGACGCGCCCTCGTGCCGCTGCTCCTGCCGATGGCACTCATCGCCGCGGCCTGCGGCCAGAAAGACGGCGTCGCCGGCACTGCCGAGGACGGCGGATCCGGCGCATCGCCCAGCGCGCCCGCCGGGAGCCAAGCGCCTGCGGCGACGGCACCGGGCGGCACCGGCGGGACCGGCGGGACCGGCGGGACCGGTTCGACCACCCCGGGCGAGACCACCGTGCCCGGCCAGACAACGCCGCCAGGTGAATCCACGGTGGCCCCGACACAGCCCCCAGCTGCCGCGGTGTACGAGCCCGGCGACAACGACGCCGATGGCGTGACCGACGACAAGATCGTCATCGGCATCCACGCGCCGGTGACTGGCGCGTCGCCGATCCCGCAGGAGAGCTTCGACATCGGCAAGGACATCTACTGGCAGTTCGTCAACGAGAACGCGCCCGACCGGCTCTTCGGCCGCGAGGTGGAGGTCGTGTTCCGCGATGACGAGTTCGATCCGCAGCGCGCCGTGCAGGTGTGCCGCGAGATGGTCGAAGAGGAGGGCGCCTTCCTCCTCGTCGGCGGTGGTGGCGCCGACCAGATCTCGGCGTGCGCGCAGTACGCCTCTGAGAACGGCATCCCGTACCTCTCGGCCGGCGTGAACGAGGAAGGGCTCTCCGACCTGGAGACCTACTTCGCCACGTCACTGACCTACTCGCAGCAAGCGCCGCTGATCGTCGCCCAGCTGAAGGAGGAGGGCTTCGACCAGGCCGCGCTCGTGGTCAGCGACACCCCCTCGTTCGAGGACTTCAACGAGTCGGTGAAGACCGCAGCCGAAGAAGGCGGACTCGAGCTGATCTTCGAGACCCGCATCAACAAGAACGCGGATCCAACCGAGTCGGCGACGGTCGCACAGCAGCTCAAGAACTCCGGCGCGGAGGCCGTGATCCTGCTCGCGTCACCCGTCGTGTACGTGCTCGGCCTCGCTCCCGGTGCCGCCAACCAGAGCTACGACCCGCGATGGATCGGACCAGGCGTGACGAGCGGCCTCAACGTCGTGACTTCGATCGGCTGCCCGAACGTCGGCAACGGCGAGTTCTTTTCGCCGACACCCGGCTTGGATCTGATCACGGACCTCGATCCCGACTTCGAGAAGGCGTACAAGCAGTTCGGCGGAGGAGAGCCCGCCGACGACATCGGACTCCTGCTGTGGTCGATCAACAAGGCGATCTCGATCATGCTCGAGCAGACCGGACAGGAGCTCGGCCGGGCGGCGTTCATGAACACGCTCGTCAACACGGCGTCGTTCGACAACGGGATCTACGCGCCGCTGGCGTTCACACCCGATGACCACTTCGGCGGAACCGGAGCCCACCTGCTCGAGGCCGACTGCGAGCAGAAGTTGTACGTCACGGCCGCCGACTTCGTCCCGGCGGAATAGGTGATGGCGACATCGTGAACGAGGCGCTGCGCGCTCGACTCGGGTGGATCGTCGGTGCCGTGCTCGCCGTCGGGCTGACGGTTGTCCTCATCGTCACCGGTGAGGAGAACGCGCTCGTCATCGGCGTGACGCAGGGTTCGGCCTACGGCATGGTCGCCCTCGGACTCGTGCTCGTCTACAAGTCGAGTGGGGTCTTCAACTTCGCTCAGGGCGAGTTCGGCACGGTGGCGTTGTTCGTCCTGTACCTCCTCGACTTCGAGACGAACTACTGGCTCGCGATGGCGGGCGCACTCGCCGTCGCCGCAGTGATGGGTTTCCTCACCGAGCGGATCGTCATCCGCCCGCTGTTCGAGGCGCCACGGGTGATCCTGCTGGTCGCAACGGCGGGCGTGGCGCTGCTGGCGATCGGCGTGCAGATTTGGTTCGGCGACGCGCAGGGCAAGCCGATCGACAAGGCGTTCGATCGGGTCGATCGGATCACCGTGCTCGGCGTGCAGGTCACCGATCAGCAGCTGGCGCTGATCGTCGTGCTCGTCGCACTCGCCGCGCTGCTGGCATTGTTCTTCACGAAGTCGAACCTCGGTCTCGCGATCATCGGCGCCAGCCAGGAGCCGACCGCGACCGAGCTCGTGGGCATCAGCGTGAAGCGCCTCTCGAGCTTCATCTGGGTGATCGCGGCGGTGCTCGGCGGACTGGCGGCGGTCATCGCCGTGCCCAACCTCGGCAGCTTCGGACCGGGGATCATGACCTCGCAGTTCCTCATCCCTGCGTTCACGGCTGCCGTTCTCGGGGGAATGACAAGCCTTCCTGGCGCGTTCGTCGGAGGGGTCCTCATCGGCATCGTGCAGTCCGTCGCCACCAGCGCCCCGGTGTTCCAGGACATCCCCGGCACCAAGAGCACGCTCGTCGTCTTCATCGTGCTGCTCGTCGTCCTGCTGATCCGCCCCCAGGGCCTGCTCGGGAAGCCCGCCCGATGACCGCCGTCGCATCCAGCGCCACCGACAGCGGACGCACGCGCGGCGCTCGGTTCCGGCCGTCGGCGCTCGGCTGGTTGCCGCGACTCGCCGTCTGGGCGGCGATCGGCTACGTCGTCCTCTACCTGCCCCTCGGCCGCCCGCCAACCGACGTGCAGCGCTTCACCGAGGGCGTCGCCTTCGCGATCGTCGCCCTGTCACTCAACGTCATGCTCGGCTACGTCGGCCAGATCTCACTCGGACACCAGGCGTTCGTCGGCGTCGGCGCCTTCACCTCGGCCTACATCGTGACCGAGCAGGGACAGTCGTTCTGGCTCGGCGTGCTCGTCGCCGCAGCCGTCGGCGGCTTCCAGGCGCTCGTGCTCGGCGGTGTGTCATTGCGCATCCGTGGCCTGTACTTCGCGCTGATCACGCTGTCCTACGGCCTCGTCGCCGAACAGAACATCTTCCAGATCCAAGAGCTCACCGGAGGTGGTGCCGGGCAAGCGGCGCCGAAGCCCGACTGGTTCGACACCGAGTGGCGCTACTACTACCTGGCGCTCGGATTCCTCGCCCTCGTGCTCTACATCGACTGGCGAATGATGCGCTCGAAGTCGGGCCGCGCCCTGCTCGCCGTTCGCGAGAACCCGCGGGTGGCATCCACGTTCGGCATCAACGTCCGAGCTGCGACGCTGTTCGCCTTCGTCGTCTCCGGGGTGTTCGCCGGCATCGCCGGCGCGATCAAGGCGCACAGCGACACGCAGGTCTCCGTCGACGTGTGGAACTTCAACCTCGCCCTCGTGTTCGTGATCATGACCGTCGTCGGCGGCCTACGGAGCCGATGGGGGCTCGTGATCGGCGGCGGCTTCTTTGCGCTGCTGCCGTACTTCATCGAGAAGATTCCCGGGCTGGAAGACGTGCTTGCCGACATCCCGCTCGTCCCGCGAGTCCTGACACCCGAGATCGCACCGCTCGTCATCGGACCGCTGCTGCTCCTCGTGAACCTGATCCAGTTCCCTGGCGGCATCGGTCAGCAAATCCGCCCCATCACACGCTGGCTCTCGGGACACCGGTTCGACATCCATGACAAGGGTCCGAAGGAGGTGCAGATCACCGATGTCCGTGCTTGAGGCCAACCACCTCTCGATCCGGTTCGGCGGTGTGCAGGCGAACCGCGACGTGAGCGTCGCCGTCGGCGAGTTCGAGATCGTCGGGATCATCGGACCCAACGGCGCCGGCAAGACCACGCTGTTCAACCTGATCACCGGCTTCTTCGCCCCCGATGCCGGCGCGATCGTCTACAAGGGTCGTGACATCACGGGAATGGCGGTCAACCAGCGCGCTGCGCTCGGGCTCGGGCGCACGTTCCAGAACGTCGGCCTCGTCAAGGGCGCCACCGTGCGCGAGAACCTCGTGACGGCGCAACACCTCCAGGCCGACTACAGCACGATCGGGGGCTTGCTCGGCAGTGGGCCCGCGCGGATCGTCGAGCGCCGGCTACGCGAGCGCGCCGATTCGCTTGCCGACGTGCTCGGGCTCGGCGAGCTGCTCGACACGCAGGTCGCAGGACTCCCGTACGGCACGTTGAAGCGCGTCGAGATCGCCACGGTGCTCGCCACCGATCCCGACGTGCTGTTGCTCGACGAGCCGTCGTCGGGCATGGGGCCCGAAGAAGCCCACCAGCTCGGTGACACGCTGCTCGACCTGCGTCGCTCGTTCGGTCTCTCCATCGTGATGATCGAGCACCACGTGCCGCTCGTCGTCCGCGTGTGCGACTACGTCTACTGCCTCGACTTCGGGCAGATGCTCGCCGAAGGCCTTCCGAACGACGTTCGCAACCACCCCCAGGTCGTCGCCGCGTACCTCGGCGAGGACCCCGACGACGAGGCTGCGCCAGTCGACAGCATGGCGGAGGGGAACTGATGGCCAGCTGCAACGTTCCCCGGCCACGGAGGCCGTTGGCTACCGCTTCTGCGCTGGCGCTCCGTCGCTCGCACCTGCGGAGGGCGATCTGATGGCTCTTTTGGAGATCGACGAGCTGCGAGTCGGGTACGGCTTCCCCGTCCTGATGGGTATCAGCCTCCAGGTCGAGGAGGGCGAGACCGCCGTGCTGTTCGGGCTGAACGGCGCCGGCAAGACGACAACCGTCAACACCATCGCCGGCCTGCTCAAGCCCGACTCCGGCAGCATCACGTATGCCGGCGCCGAGATCGGCGGGAAGTCGCCGACGAAGCTGGTCAGCCAGGGCATTGCGCTCGTGCCAGAGGGTCGTCGCGTGTTCCACGAGCTGAGCGTCGCCAACAACCTTCGACTCGGTGCCTGGTCGCAGCGGCGGAGCGGTGCAGCCCAGATCGCCGAGCGACGCCAACTGGTCTACGAGTATTTCCCGCGGCTCGCCGAGCGTGCCGACCAGGCAGCCGGCACGCTCTCGGGCGGCGAGCAGCAGATGCTCGCCATCGGTCGCGCGCTGATGTCCAAGCCGACGCTGCTGCTCATCGACGAAGCATCCCTCGGCCTCTCCCCTGCGCTGGCAAAGACGGTCTTCGAGGTCGTCAAGCGAATCAACGACGACGGTGTCACAGTCGTCATCGTCGAACAGAACGTCGGCGTGCTCCCCTATGCCGATCGGGCACTGATCATGGAGAAGGGCACGCTCATCTTCTCCGGCGTGGGCGAGGAGATCCAGCAGGCCAACCTGCGCGAGACCTACCTCGGTGGAGCCGACGAATGACCGATCGCAGCGTTCCCCGGCCACGCAGGCCGCCGCTTACCGCTCCTTCGCTGGCGCTGCGTCGCTCGCATCCGCGACATCGCGTACCAACGAACCACCAAGACGTTTCCACCCACCAACATCACCGGAGGTCCTCATGAACCGCTTCGCCAAGCTCGGCGGCGTCCTCGGCATCGTCTACTGCATCGCCGGTTTCGTCCTCGTGTTCCTCGGATGGAATGGCGCGGCGACGTACGACAACGAATCGTCGCAGATCCCCTACCTCATCTCTGGTGGGGTCGCCGGGCTGGCGCTCGTCGTCGTCGGCGGCGCACTGATCGTCGCCCACAGCCTGCGCAACGATCGCGTCGAGCTTCGGGGCGCGATCGACGACCTGCGGGGCGCCGTCGAGCAGCTCGGTACGGCCAGTGCAGCGCCTGCGGCTTCGGGGTCTGGCGCGCCGGGGAGGATCGCCGGCACCGGCAACGTCGACGGCGACGTCGTGATGGCGGGCGCCGACAGCTACCACAGCCCGTCGTGCACGCTCATCGAGGCTCAGACCGACGTGGCGCCGATGTCGCTCGCCGACGCGCAGGCGAGCGACCGGGTGCCGTGCCGCGTCTGCACGCCCGGCGTCAGCGAATGAGTCGCTGAGCCGTCACGCCGGTTAACCATGCGC
>JACDGA010000412.1 GCA_013815505.1 Acidimicrobiia bacterium | reverse complement strand
GTGAGGTTCGGGGCGCCGTTGGCGAATGGCACACCTTCGAGCAGCGCGGCGTAGGCGTAGAGCATCGAGGGCGCGATGTTGGGGTCGTTGGCGTCGATCGCCGCCTCGAACGCTTCGAGGTTCTCGTGGGCGCGGGTCGGCTCGAGGAAGATCTCGGTGGAGGCGCACCAGATCATCACGACGCGATCGACCACCTTGTCTTCGCGGAAGCGGTTGATGTCCTCCCGGATGGCGTTGAGCATCGACCGTTTGTCGACGGTGCCGACCGTGTTCTCGGCATCGATCTTCTTCACGTAGCTGCGGTCGAACGCAGCGGCCATCGGCCGCACCTCGCGCAGCGCCTCGGCGACGCCTTCGAGGTGTCGCCCGGACTCGAGCACGCCGGCTCGCTGGGCGGCGACGTAGGCGTCGTCGGGGAACGGGTCCCACGCGCCGAACACGACGTCGTCGAGCGAGGCAACCGGCACGAACTCGTGGATCTTCGGCGATCGGTCCTCCGTGCGCTTGCCGAGGCGGATCGTGTCCATCAGCGCCAGCGAGCCGATGGGCTCGGCCTGTCCGCGCTTGATGAGCTCGACCCCTGCGATGAGCGTCGAGGCAACGGCGCCGAGGCCGACGGTCAGCACCCCGAGGCGGCCTTCGGCAGGCGCCACGGTGGGAGGAGGAGGAATCGTCACGGACCGTGAGGCTAGCTGTGGCGCTGGCACGGGCTGTCCGGCACAGCGCCGGCGCATCGGCGCCTCAGTCGATGCCAGCGTCGAGCTGCCGGGTACCCGTCGGCCGATCGACGAGCCGACGGAAGCGCGTCAGGGGGACGTGCCAGACAGGTTGTCGACCCGCACCGAGATCGGGGCGTTGTTGGCCGAGCTCGACAGGTACGGCGAGACGCCGATCGCGCCGGCCGCTTGCAGCCCCGACGTGGTGTCGGTCGCCGTCCGCTGCCAGGTCACGGGCTCCGTGGTCCCTTGCTTCCAGACCTTCGCCCGCACGGTCGTCGGCGAGGCGCCGCTGACCTCGAGGCGCACGTTCAGCACGTCGCCGACGGCGTAGGTGAGTCCCGGCACGGCGACCTCGCCCTGCAGCGCCACCTCTGCACCGGCAGGCGGCAGGCGCTGCAGCGACAGCCCGACGCCGCCGGTCGCCTGAAGCCGTAGCTTGGCCCGATAGTCACCGGACCCCGCGATTCGTCGCCCGATCACCGAGACGTACAGCCCGCTGCCCGTCGCCGGCTTGTCCGTCGAGAGCTGCAGCCGCAGGTCGATCGTCGGCGCCGACACGCCAGCCAGCGACGCGGACAGACCGGATCCGGCGTTCACCCGGAACGTGCCGACGCCGCCCGACACGGCGTAGTTCGCTGTGGAACCCGTGACGGACCAGGGTCCGCCAACCGGTGCCGAGCCAAACCCGTTCGACACCGTGCGGGAGAAGTCGTCGGAGGCGTGCACGGTGGGCTGCGGCGCACCCGTCACGGTGACGGACCGAGTCGTCGAGGCCGTGGCGCCGTCGTCGTCGGTCACGGTCAACCCCACCGTGTACGTGCCGGCGTTGGCGTACGTGTGTGACGGTGTGGCGCCGACGTCGGTGGACCCGTCCCCGAACGTCCACGCCCGCGACACAATGGTCCCGTCAGGATCGGACGAGCCGGCGCTGTCGAAGTCGCACGCGAGGTCGTTGCAGCTCGACGTGAACGACGCCGTCGGCGGCTCGTTGGGCACGCCGACCTGGCGGGTGATCGTGAAGCTGTCGGCGAACGTCCCCGAGCCGGATCGCAAGAACGTCGCCGTGAGCTGATCGGTCGTCGCAGACATGTCGAGCGCCCCGAACGTCGGGTTCTGGTTGAGGCCGGAGGAGGCCGCGAAGTAGCCGGCTTCGCTGTCGGACGGGTTGACGTCGCGCAGCTGGACGCCGCCCGTACCGATCGTCGTCATCACGGTACCGGCGCCCTTGTCGAGCGTCGCATCACCGTCTGCGACGCACGAGGCGTTGAACGTGTCAGGCACGACCGCTGCGCAACCGGCTCCCAGGCGCAACTGCTTGGTGCGCTGGTACAGGTGCTCGTGCCCGTTCAGCACGAGGTCGACCCGCTTCGAGATCAGCAGGTTCGTGATGTCGGCACCGGAAACGCAGGCGTACTGGCCGACGCTCAGGCACGGGTAGTGCATGCCGACCACGACCCACGGGATGTTGGCAGCACGGGCGCCGTCGATGGCCTGCTCGGTCCATTGGTAGCGCGGCGACCCGGCGTCGTAGGTCCACGTGCTGTCGGTGAACGGGATGCCGGGGGAGATCATCACATAGCGCACGAGTGGCGCGTCCTGCGGGACGTCCACGTAGTACTGCCTGCCGTACGTCCCGACGACGCCGGGAAGCTGGTTCGGCAGACACGCCGAGAAGTCGTTGATGTTGCCGTTCTGGCCGTTGCTCTCGTGGTTGCCGGCGAGCAGCTCGAACGGGTACCCAGCGCCCACCCGCGACGTCACGAAGTCGCACCACGCTTGCTCCTGGCCCGTCGGCCCGTACGACAGATCGCCGACGGCGAACGTCAGGTCGTTGTCGAGCGCGCCGACGGCGTTCAGCACGCCGCTGGCGTTCGTCGACGACGAGATGTCGCCCAGCGCGCTGA
>JACDGA010000411.1 GCA_013815505.1 Acidimicrobiia bacterium | reverse complement strand
CTCCAGATCGGCAATGGCGGCAATCTGCTCGGCGAACTCCTCGTCGGAGATCGGCTCGCCGTTGCGTGCGATCCGCTCGTTGATGCGCTCGAGGTGCGGGCTCGTGTACGTGCCGACGGTGAGCCCGCTCGCCATCAAGAGCTTCGCCATCATCTGCACCGTCGAGCCCTTGCCGTTGGTGCCGGTGACGTGGATCGACGGCGCGAGGAGCTGAGGATCGCCCATCGCCGACATCAGCGCCCTGATGCCGTCGAGCGACGGCGACGTGATGCGGCCGGTGACCTCGTAGTTGGCGTGCTCCTCGAGGTAGGCGAGGGCGCCGAGATAGTCCATGGCTCGGCCCCGACGGCGCGGTTGTCTCAGCTCGCCTTGCGCGTCCGGCTGGAGCGCATCTGGCTGCGTGGCACGAGCGTCGGGTTGACGCGCTCCTCGACGGTGCGGGCATCGATCTGCACCTTGCCGATGTCGGTGCGCCCTGGCAGGTCGTACATCGTGTTGAGCAACACCTCTTCGAGGATCGCTCGCAGCCCCCGCGCGCCGGTGCCGCGCAGCAGCGCCTGATCGGCGATGGCGCCGAGCCCGTCGTCGGAGAACTCGAGCTCGACGTCCTCGAACTCGAAGACCTTGGCGTACTGCTTGATGAGTGCGTTCTTCGGCTCGGTGAGGATCTGGACGAGCGCGTCACGGTTGAGCGAGCGGACGACGCCGACCATCGGCAGTCGACCGATGAACTCGGGGATCATCCCGAACTTGATCAGGTCCTCTGGCAGCACCTTGGTGAACAGTTCGCCCGGATCGCGCTCGTGCTTGGAGTGCACGACGCCATGGAACCCGACGCCCTTCTCGCCGACACGGCTCTCGATGATGGGTTCGAGGCCGGAGAACGCACCGCCGAGGATGAACAACACGTTCGTCGTGTCGATCTGGATGAACTCCTGGTGCGGATGCTTGCGCCCGCCCTGTGGCGGGACGGAAGCCTGCGTGCCCTCGAGGATCTTGAGGAGTGCCTGCTGCACGCCCTCGCCCGACACGTCGCGGGTGATCGACGGGTTCTCGCTCTTGCGGGCGATCTTGTCGATCTCGTCGATGTAGACGATGCCGGTCTCGGCCTTCTTGACGTCGAAGTCGGCGGCTTGGATGAGCTTGAGGAGGATGTTCTCGACGTCCTCGCCGACGTAGCCCGCCTCTGTCAGCGCCGTCGCGTCGGCGACGGCGAACGGCACGTTGAGCATCCGGGCGAGCGTCTGGGCGAGATGGGTCTTGCCGCACCCTGTGGGGCCGAGGAGGAGCACGTTCGACTTCGTCAGCTCGACGTCGTCGCGGCGGGCGTGGCCGTGGTGCTGCTCGTACTGGATGCGCCGGTAGTGGTTGTACACCGCCACCGACATGATCTTCTTCGCCTCCTCCTGCCCGACGACGTACTCGTCGAGGAAGGAGCGGATCTCGCGAGGGTTCGGCACATGGTCGAACGAGAAGTCACCTGTCTCGGTGAGCTCTTCCTCGATGATCTCGTTGCAGAGATCGATGCACTCGTCGCAGATGTAGACGCCAGGGCCAGCGATCAGCTTGCGCACCTGCTTCTGTGATTTGCCGCAGAAGCTGCACTTCAGCAGCTCTCCTGTGTCACCAAACTTGGCCATGGCACCTCCTCCCCTGAGGTTGCGTCGACGCCGGCGTCGCCGGCCTCGCGAGAGTTGTCGTCCCTACGTGTCTAGCGGATCGCGCCGGACTGGTCGGCCATGTCCCGTGACGAGATCACGTTGTCGATGATGCCATACTCCAGCGCCTCGTTCGCTTCCAGCACGAAGTCGCGATCGGTGTCCTTGTGGACGCGCTCGAGCGGCTGGCCCGTGTGCTCGGAGAGGATCTCTTCGAGCAGATCTCGCATCCGCAGGATCTCCTTGGCCGCCAACTCGAGGTCGGTCACCTGGCCGTAGCCCACCTGACCGTACGGCTGGTGCAACAGGATGCGGCTGTGCGGCAGCGCAAGGCGCTTGCCCTTGGCGCCCGCAGCCAGCAGCACGGCGGCCGCCGACGCCGCCTGGCCGATGCAGATCGTGGCGATGTCGTTGCGGATGAACTGCATCGTGTCGTAGATCGCGAACAGCGCCGTGATGTCGCCACCCGGGCTGTTGATGTAGATGTTGATGTCCTTGTCCGGGTTCTCGCTCTCCAGGTGGATGAGCTGCGCACAGATGAGGCTCGCGATCTGGTCGTCGATCGGCGTCTGCAAGAAGATGATGTTCTCCTTGAGCAGACGGCTGTAGAGGTCGTAGGCGCGCTCGCCGCGGCTCGTCTGCTCGACGACGTTGGGAACGAGGTAGTTGCGGGCGTCGAGGTTCATGGCGTGCCTTCCTGCGAGGTGTCGTCCTTCGGGTTGTCGTCCTGGACGTCGTCGTGTTGGGGGACGGCGACGTGGTCGTGTTCCCCGTCGGGTTGATCGTGATCGTCGTCGTCGTCGTGATCGTCGTCGTGGCTGTGACCGAGGATCAGATCGCGGTCGATCGGTTGACCGTCGGAGTCGACGATGTCGACGTGGTGGAGGAGGTGGTCGAGCGCACGCGACTTGCGGATCTGGTTGACGAGGTCGGGCATCGCGCCTTGCGTCTCGTAGGCGCGGCGCACCTTCGC
>JACDGA010000091.1 GCA_013815505.1 Acidimicrobiia bacterium | reverse complement strand
CGGCACGATCCCACTCAACGTCGGACGGGCGCAACGCACCGCGACACGCGAACAACGCCGCGCGCTACGGGCGATCCACCGCACCTGCGCCATCGACGGCTGCACCACACCGTTCGACTGGTGCGAGATCCACCACATCTGGTTCTGGGAACTCGACGGGCTCACCGACCTCGACAACCTCGTGCCGCTCTGCCACCGCCACCACCACCTCGTCCACGACGCCGGCTGGCACCTGCACCTCGACCCACGCGACCGCACCCTGACGTTCACCCGACCCGACGGCACCATCCACAGCCAGACACGACCACCCGGACTCCGGCCGCCGGCCGACGCCGGACGAGGTGCCCGAGCCGGTCCGCCCGGCACGGCCAGTACCACCGCCGCGTGATCGCTCACGACGGCACCCGGCAACCGAACGGCTCAGGTCTTCGAGGCCGCGGCGATGCTGTCGATCGCCTCCCCGAGCTCTGCGTCGAACTCGTCGTCGGACTGCTGGGCGGTGAGCCCTTCGGTGAGTGCGCGCGAGAAGCTGGCGATCATGCCCGGGTTGCGGGCGAGGCGCTCGTTGGCCTCGTCTCGCGGGTAGCCGCCGGAGAGCGCGACGACCCGGAGGACCCTCGGATCGGCGATGAGATCGGAGTAGAAGCCGTCCTCGCTCGGGATGGTGAGCTTCAGCATCACCCGCCGGCCGTTGCCGAAGTCGTCGAGCCTGGCCACGATCGCGTCGCGCAGCAGCACCTCGGCCTCGGGCTTGTCGGCGGCGTGGATGTCGACCTCCGGCTCGATGATCGGGACGAGTCCCTTGGCCAGGATCTGGTTGCCGACGTCGAACTGCTGGGTCACTACGGCGTCGATGCCCTTCGGGTCGGCGGAGGCGATCACCGAGCGCATCTTCGTGCCGAACACGCCCTTGGCGACGGCACGATCGAGCAGCTCGTCGAGGCCGGGCATCGGCTTCATCTGCTGCGCGCCGTCGACCTCGTCGGCGAGACCCTTGTCGACCTTGAGGAACGGCACGACACCCTTCACCTCCCACAGGTACTCGGGCGTGTCACGGTCATCGATCTGGCGGTCCATGGTGTCCTCGAAGAGGATCGCACCGAGGACTCGGTCGCCGTGGAAGCTCGGGCTCGTGATGATCCTCGTGCGCATCTCGTGGACGGAATCGAACATCTCGTCGTCGTTGCCGTACTCGTCCTCACCGATCCCGTACAGCGCGAGTGCCTTCGGCGTGCTGCCCCCGCTCTGATCGAGGGCGGCGATGAAACCCGACCCCGTCGCGATCTTGTCAACCTGCTCGTCGTTCATTGGCCGCCATCGTAAGGGTTCGACGGGGCGACCATGTCAGGTCGTCGACGTGCGCTCGGCTGCCTTGCCGGCCTTCGTCGAGGCCTTCGTCGCTGCGATGCGGCGCCGGCGGGCGGCGACGAGCACCTGCTTCGCGTCGGCCAGCTGTGCCTCGGCGTCGTTGACCGCCCACTCCGCCTCGGCCTCTGCCGACTGCGCCTCTTCCAGTTCCGCCGAGGTCGTGGCCAGCTCCTTCTCGATGCGCTCGATGCGGCGCCGTTGCTCGCGCTCTCGTCGCGCGGCGTCGAGGTCGACCGGCTCGGCGGCCTTCTTACGTGACGACGGCTTCTTCGACGCCGATCGGCTTCCCTTGCTTGCCGACGCAGGTGGTTGCACGAGCTCGGCGACCGAGCCGTCGGCGCCGAGCGTGCCGGCGCCGAGCAGCCCGCGACGGAGCCGGTTCACGAGCGTCTCGTCGCCGGCGATCTCGCCGAGCTTGGCGACGAGCTCTGCGGTCTCGGAGCTCCTCTCGACACCGCGAAGTGACTCGCTGGCGAGTGCCGCGAAGGAGGTGACCGTGTCGCGCAGCTGGCGCAACGCTCCACGCAGATCGGTGCCCTCGCGTCGTTCGACGGCGGCCTGTTGCGCGTCACGCGACTCGCTGGCCGCCGACGCGTACTCGGCGACGAGGTCAGGATCGATGACGGCTGCTTCGTTGAGCGCCCACTCGATCCAGCTCGGGCGACGGATGGCGGCGATGGCCGTGGCTGCGTCGCGGTGTCCGTCGCTTCGCAGCTCCGTGGCGAGCACCGTGCGCGCAGCCACGAACGCAGGCGGAGGCGTGGACATCAAGGTCCGCAGTGCGACGGGATCGATGCCGTTCGTCATGGCTGCGGCTCGACGGAGGTGGACTGCGTGGTCGCGGCAGACGTGGCGGACAGGCCGAGTGCGTCGGCGAACCGTGCGAGCGCGTCGACGTCGAACGGTGCTCGCAGCGCAAGGTTGACCTGATCGGCTCCGGCGTCGGTGTACCCGCCGATGCGCTCGACGATCTCGTCGACGGATCCGGTGAGCACGCCGGGCCGCACGTACTCGGCGATCGCGCCGAACTGGTGCACAAGGCTCGCGTCGGTCCACGCCAGCCCGACGTTGATCGCGCAGCGGATCTCGTTCGGGTCGCGGCCGACCTCGTCACAGTGGCGGTGCAGCACGGAGCGCTTGTGGGCGAACGTGTCGGGTGCGACGAACGGGATGTTCCAGCCGTCGGCGTGGCGTGCCGCGATGCGTAGCGTTCGCTGCTCGCCGCCACCGCCGACCCACACGGGCACGTGGGATTGCACGGGCCGGGGCTCGTTGCGCGCCGACGAGGCACTGAACCACTCGCCGGAGAAGTCGGTGACGTCGTCGTGCAGCAGCGAGCGCAGGATGGTGACGCCCTCTTCGAGCTGGTCCATCCGGGTGCCGACCTTTGGAAAGTCGATGCCGTACGCGGAGTACTCGACCTCTGCCCAGCCGGCACCGAGGCCGACGTCGGCGCGACCGTTCGAGAGGTGATCGACAGCCGTGACCGCTTTGGCGATGACGGCGGGGTGGCGGTAGCCGATGGAGTAGACGAGCGAGCCACAGCGCACCGTGCGTGTCGAGCAGGCGAGCGCGGCGTGCATCGCAACCGCCTCCAGGCAGTCGGCGTCATCGGGCTGGCCGGTGGCTCCGTAGAAGTGATCCCAGATCGAGATCCACCCGAAGCCGAGTTCCTCGATCGTCGCCCATACCGATCGCAGCTCGGACACGGATGTCTGCTGCAAACCCGTGTGCACACCGAACGTCGTCATGGACGCGAACGTACCGCCGGGTGGCTCGGTCGATCGCACGTGCGTCTACCGTCAGCGCACATGTCTGGTCCTCTCAACGGCTACCGCATCATCGAGATCGCCGGCATCGGCCCCGGACCGTTCGCAGCGATGATGCTCTCCGACCTCGGCGCCGAGGTGGTGCGGGTCAACCGTGCCAACGAGGTTCGCTTGCCGCGTCCCGACCGGCCGAACCCCGACGTCACGGCGAGGGGCCGTCGCAGCGTCGCCGTCGACCTCAAGTCCGCCGGTGGTGTGGAGGCGTTGCTCGCGCTCGTCGACGGTGCCGACGCGCTCATCGAGGGGTTCCGCCCTGGCGTGATGGAGCGGCTCGGGGTCGGACCCGACGTGTGTCTCGCCCGCAACCCGCGCCTCGTCTTCGGGCGGATGACGGGCTGGGGTCAGGACGGGCCGTACGCCCGCGCCGCAGGACACGACATCAACTACATCTCGCTCGGCGGCGCGCTCGCCCACTTCGGTCGGCGTGGCGAAGCGCCAGTCCCGCCGATGAACATGGTTGGTGATTTCGGTGGGGGAGGCATGCTGCTCGCGCTCGGCGTCGTCGCCGGCCTTCTCGATGCCGCCAAGCGGGGGGAGGGGCAAGTGGTCGACGCCGCGATGGTCGACGGCACGGCGCTGCTGATGACGATGTTCTGGACGCTGCGCGAGGTCGGGATGTTCGACGAGAACAGGCGTGGGGAGAACATGCTCGACACCGGCGCCCACTTCTACGACGTGTACCGCTGCGCCGACGGCGACTACGTGTCGATCGGGTCGATCGAGCCGCAGTTCTACGCCGAGCTGCTGTCGCGCACCGGTCTCGCCGACGATGAGGAGTTCGCGGCGCAGATGGACGCCGAGCGATGGCCGGCGCTGAAGGAACGTCTCAGCGAGGTGTTCGCCTCGAAGACCCGTGAGGAGTGGTGCGATCTGATGGAGGGCAGCGACGTCTGCTTCGCCCCCGTGCTGAAAATGACGGAGGCCGCCGTGCACCCTCACAATGTCGCCCGCAAGACATTCATCGAGATTGACGGCGTGACCCAGCCGGCCCCGGCACCACGCTTCTCGGCGACGCCGCCCACGGTGTCGCGGCCGCCTTCGCACGCTGGCGAGCACACGTCGGAGGTGTTCTCCGAGTGGGGTGTGGCACAGGAGCAACTGGAGGCCTGGAAGACAGACGGCGCCGTCGTCGACGCCTGATCGCATCGCCGTCATCTCGATGGGCGTCCGCGCCTGGCACGGCGAAGGCGGCCACAATGGACCGGATGCACCCCTCCCGCATCTTCGCTGCGGCGTGCACGGTCGCCCTGCTCGCCGCCTGCAGCGACAGTGGAGAGTCCGACGAGACGCTCGCAACGCTGCCTCCCACCACCGCGCCGGTCACCACGGCACCGGCGTCCACGACTGTGGCGCCCACGACGGCCGCACCCACCACCGCGGCTCCGACGACGCTCGCTCCCACGACGGTGCCCCCGACGCCGGCACCCACCACCGCGGCTCCGACGACGCTCGCTCCCACGACGGTGCCCCCGACGCCGGCACCCACCACCGTCGCGCCGACCACGGCAGCGCCGACCACGGTGGCGCCCACCGTTGCACCGACCACCGCGTCGCCACCCACGACGCCTGTGCAGGACCCGACGTCCGGTGTCATCCTCGCCGCCGACGGCGTCGGTGTCGCCGCGTTCGGCGACGAGCTCGATGCAGCTGTCGCCGCCGTCACGGCGATTCTCGGCGAGCCGACGCAGGACAGCGGGTGGGTCGAACCGTTCACGATCTCGGCGTGTCCCGGCACCGAGTACCGGCGGGTCTCATGGGGCGCGTTCTCCCTGCAGTTCAGCGACCAGAGCTCGAAAGCCGACGGGCGGCGCCACCTGTTCGGCTACGAGTACGGCGAGGTCGGACGCACCGATGCCACGCCGGCGGGACTCGTCACGGCCGAGGGAATCGGCGTCGGCAGCACGGTCGCCGAGCTGAAGTCGGTGTACCCCGGCGTCAGCGTCGTGGCCGGCGAGGAGGGCTTGTCGTCGAGCTCGTTCGAGGTCTCCGAGAACGGACTCGCCGGGCTCCTCACCGACGCCACCGATCAGGGCATCGTGATCCTCGTGGTCGGCGGCGACTTCTGCGGGGGATGACCGCCAGCGTCCTGCCCTCGCTGCACGACGGGGGAGCGTGGGCATTGATCGCACTCAACGCCGCCGCTGGGCTGTGGGCCCTCGGCGCCCACGTGCGCCCGGCGCTGCGGATCCGAGCGCTGTGGGTCGTGGTGATCGCCGCCCAGCTCGTCGCCTTCTACCAGGCGATCACCGGCGTCCTGTTGGTCACGTCCGACGACCGTGAGCTGAGCGATCTCCACGCCCTCTACGGGTTCTCCGCCATCATCGCCGTCGGCATCCTCTACAGCTACCGCACGAGCCCGTTCATGCGAGACAAGGAGTACCTCCTCTACGGCCTCGGCTGCCTCTTCATCATGGGCCTCGGCCTCCGCGAGCTCGCCCTCTGACCGATTCTCATGCCGATCGCGCCGCAATTCTGCGGCGCGATCGCGACGAGAATCCTCAAACAGGGGGGGGGTCAGTCGAGGCGGGCTTCGAGGGTGTCGAGGGAGACGGAGAGGCTGGCGGGAAGGCGGTCGCCGAATTGCGCGTAGTGCTCGCGGATCTGGGGCACCGCAGCCTTCCAACCGTCGACGTCGACGGACAGGATCGTGTCGAGATCGGCGGTGTCGATGTCGGCGCCCGCCGTGTCGATCGACTCGGGCTTCGGCAGGATGCCGATGGCCGACTCGTTGACGCCCTCGCTGCCGGCACCGGGCTCGCTGCGCTCGAACACCCACTTCAACACGCGGCTGTTCTCGCCGAAGCCCGGCCACAGGAAGCGGCCGTCATCGGAGCGGCGGAACCAGTTGACGAAGAAGATCCTCGGCAGCTTGTCGGCATCGGTCGCCTTGCCGATCGTCAGCCAGTGGTTGAAGTAGTCGGCGAAGTTGTAGCCGCAGAACGGCAGCATCGCCATCGGATCGAAGCGCAGCTTGCCGACCTCACCCTGCTGGGCTGCGGTGGTTTCCGACGCCATGATCGAACCGAGGAACACGCCGTGCTCCCAGTCGTACGCCTGCGTCACGAGCGGCACGGTGGACGCCCGGCGACCACCGAACAGGATGGCCGAGATGGGCACGCCCTTCGGGTCCTCCCACTCTGGCGCGATCGACGGGCACTGCGACGCCGGCGCCGTGAACCGTGCGTTGGGATGGGCGGCGGGCGTGTCGGACTCTGGTGTCCACGTGTCGCCGCGCCAGTCGGTGGCACTGGTCGGCGGCTCGTCGGTCATGCCCTCCCACCAGATGTCACCGTCGTCGGTGAGCGCGGTGTTGGTGAAGATGCAGTTGCCCCACAGCGTGTCCATCGCGTTGCGATTGGTCTCGTTGCTCGTGCCCGGCGCGACGCCGAAGAAACCGGCTTCCGGGTTGATCGCGTAGAGGCGGCCGTCGTCGCCGAACTTCATCCAGCAGATGTCGTCACCGACGGTTTCGGCCGTCCAGCCCTCGATCGTCGGCACCAGCATCGCCAGGTTGGTCTTGCCGCACGCCGACGGGAACGCCGCAGCGATGTACTTCGACTCGCCCTCGGGGTTCGTGAGCTTCAGGATCAGCATGTGCTCGGCGAGCCATCCGTCGTCACGCGCCATCACGGAGGCGATGCGTAGGGCGAAGCACTTCTTGCCGAGCAGCGCGTTGCCGCCGTACCCCGATCCGTACGACTGGATCTCGCGATCCTCGGGGAAGTGCACGATGTACTTGTTGTCCGCGTCACACGGCCACGGCACATCGGCCTCTCCGTCGGCGAGCGGGGCGCCGACCGAATGGATGCACGGGACCCACTGGTCGTCGCCGAGCACGTCGAGCGCTCCCTGGCCCATGCGGGTCATGATCCGCATCGACACGGCGACGTACGCCGAATCGGTGAGCTGCACGCCGATGTGGGCGATGGGCGAGCCGAGCGGACCCATCGAGAACGGCACGACGTACATCGTGCGGCCCTTCATCGCCCCGCGATAGAGCGAACGCATCTCCTCGCGCATCTGCG
>JACDGA010000410.1 GCA_013815505.1 Acidimicrobiia bacterium | reverse complement strand
GCCGGACCGTCGTCGCACGTCACGCCGCAGGCGCGCTCGGCGTTGCGCAAGCTCGTGCAGGCACTGCCCGAGACGTTCCGTGCCGAAGCAGAGGCGGCGGCGTCGGCGATCCGCCTCGATCCGGCCAAGTGGGGCACGACTGCGTGGGGACCTCCGCCGCATCTCGACGTGCTGCAGCAGGCGGTGATCGACGGCGTGCAGGTGCGCATCGCCTACATCGATCGCACCCGCACCGCCAGCGAGCGCGTCGTCCATCCGCTCGGGCTCGTCGAGAAGGGCACCGTCTGGTACCTGATCGCCGGCACGGAGTCGGGGATGCGCACGTTCCGGGTGGGACGGATCCGCGAGGTCGTGCTCACCGACGACCCCGTCGAGCGGCCGCCCGACTTCGATCTCAACACGACGTGGAAGTCGGTCGCGGCGAACATCGAGGAGTTGCGCACGAGCTTCCGGGCGAGGGTGCTGATGGACGTACGTGCCGTCGGCGCGCTGCGCGGCCAGTTCGGCACGGCCGTGACGGTGCTCGACGAGCGACGCGACGACGGTCGGGCGGAGGTGGAGATCGGCGCCTCCTCGGCGCACCTGATTGCCCAGCAGCTGGCCGGCTGGGGCAACGGCATCGAGGTGCTCGAGCCCGACGCCGTGCGCGACGAGCTCGCCCGCATCGGCACCGAGCTCCTCGCCGCCTACCGCCCTTGAACGGCTTGGTGTGCGGGGTGATGGATAGGCTCGATTCCTCATGGCCACGTCACCTGTCGACTGGACGCAGTACGACGCCGTGCTGTTCGATCTCGACGGTGTGATCACCCCGACGGCGGCCGTGCACGAGCAGGCGTGGGCGCAGCTGTTCGACCGCTTCATCGCCGATCACGGCGACGAGCTGGAGGACACATCGCCGTTCAGCGACGCCGACTACCTCTCTTACGTCGACGGCAAGCCGCGCTACGACGGCGTCCGCTCGTTCCTCAGCTCGCGTGGGGTCACGCTGCCCGAAGGCAACCCGAAGGACGCCCCCGGCGACGCCACCGTCTGCGCCCTCGGCAACCGCAAGAACGAGGCGTTCAACGAGATCGTCGCCCGCGACGGCATCGATCCCTATCCCGGATCGATGGCCCTCCTCGACCACCTCGACCATCTCGGCATCGCCCAGGCCGTCGTGTCGTCATCGAAGAACGCGCGCGGCGTGCTCGGTGCCGCCGCGCTGGGCCGCCGGTTCAAGGTCGTCGTCGACGGGACGGTCGTCGCCGATCGCGGCCTGCACGGCAAGCCGGCACCCGACGCCTTCTTGCTCGCAGCGAGCGATCTCGGCGCCTCGCCCGACCGCTCGGTCGTCGTCGAGGACGCCGTGTCGGGTGTGCAGGCCGGCCGCAGCGGCGAGTTCGCGCTCGTCATCGGCGTCGATCGCGGCGCCGGCGACTCGGCGCTGATCGGCGGCGGCGCCGACGTCGTCGTCGACGACCTCTCGGAGCTCATCCCGGACAGCCCGCTGGCCGGCACGTGAAGCGCGCCGCTCCCGAACGACTTCCCCAGCACCGGTTCCCGGTCGACCCGTGGGCGCTCACCGAAGCGGAGTATGACGGCGCCGACCTCGGCCTCACCGAGACCCTGTTCGCCACGGCCAACGGGTACATCGGCATGCGCGCCAACCCGGAGGAGGGCAGGGAGGCGCACAGCCACGGCACGTTCCTCAACGGCTTCCACGAGACATGGAACATCCACCACGCCGAGGACGCGTTCGGGTTCGCCAAGACGGGCCAGACGATCGTCAACGTGCCCGATGCCAAGCTGATCAAGCTCTACATCGACGACGAGCCGTTGACGCTCGGCCAAGCCGACCTCGACGAGTACTCGCGGACGCTCGACTTCCGCACCGGCGTGCTGTCG
Source organism: Acidimicrobiia bacterium (assembly GCA_013815505.1). Taxonomy (GTDB): domain Bacteria; phylum Actinomycetota; class Acidimicrobiia; order Acidimicrobiales; family Ilumatobacteraceae; genus JACDHN01. The sequence goes on along the minus strand of JACDGA010000410.1, from coordinate 750 downwards.
CGACAGCTCGTCTGGCGCACGCCGTCGGGCAAGCGCGTGCGCGTCGCGTCGACCAGGCTGGTCAGCCTCACGCACCGGCATCTGGCGATGCTCACGTTCGAGGTGACGATGCTCGACAGCGCGGCGCCGGTCGTGATCTCGTCGCAGCTGCTCAACCGGCAAGAGGGCGAGGACGAGTATCACGTGCGCGATGCGGCGCTCGGCGAGGGGCGCGACCCTCGCAAGTCGCGCCTGTTCGAACACCGTGCCCTGCTGCCGAGCCTGCAACGCCACGATCGCCGCAATGACGAGGTGGTGCTCGGCTACCGCTGCGCGAACTCGCGGATGACGATGGCGTGCGGGGTGCGCCACCTGTCCGACATCGCCTGCGACCACGGCGTCGAGACGCAGATCGGCGAGGACCTCGCCAAGACGGTGTTCACGATCCGCGCGCAGGTTGACGAGCCGATCCGGCTGACGAAGCTCGTCAGCTACCACTCGTCCACGGGCATTCCGTGCGAGGAGTTGGCCGACCGCTGCGCGAGGTCGTTGCAGCGCGTCGTCGACGAGGGCGTCACCACGCTCAACGACGGCCAGCAGGAGTGGCTCGCCGAGTTCTGGGAGAACAGCGACGTCGAGCTGCGCGGCGACGAGCCGGCGCAGCAGGCGCTGCGCTGGAACCTGTTCTCCATCGCGCAGGCGTCGGCGTGCGTGCAGGAGCACGGCATCGCGGCGAAGGGCGTCACCGGCTCGGGCTACGAGGGCCACTAC
>JACDGA010000409.1 GCA_013815505.1 Acidimicrobiia bacterium | reverse complement strand
GTCAACGCTCGCTCGACACGTGTCATGTGGCGCGAGGAGCTGTCGTTCCCTTGGTGGATGGCGGGCTCGCTCGGCGGTGTGGTCGGCGGGCGAGTGCTGGCGCTCGTGTGGCGCCGCAACCTGAAGCACCTGCGCGACATCGTCGAACGCCACGGCTAAGGAGGCGAGCCGATAGGCGAGCCGACCAATCATTACGGTGCGTCGCGGCGCGCTTGTAGGGTCGCGGCCCGTGCGGGTGCTGATGCTCACGTGGTTCTTCCCACCACAGGAGATGAGTGGCATCGCCGCCCACGTGCACGGGCTCGCCGGCTCGCTCGCCGCTGCGGAGCACGACGTCGTGGTCTTCGCGCCGCCGTGGCGTGGCGGCGCGTCGGACCCTGCCGGCGTGAAGGTCTGCCGTGCCGTGACTGGCCTGCCGTGGCTACCCGACGAGGACGAGGCCGCGCACGCCGCCTCGACGTGTCATCACTTCGTCGCCCTCATGGGCGAGCTGGACGGCTGGCAGCCCGACGTCGTTCACGTGCACGACTGGCGGCTGGCGTGGGCCGGCAGCACGATCAGCGACCTGACTGACGCGACGCTCGTGACGACGTTCCACGGCACCGAACGCGTGCGCCACGGCGGTCACCTGCCGACGGGACTGCCGGGCACGGTCCACTCCGTCGAGTCGTGGCTCGCCCTGCGGTCGGACTCGGCGATCGCGACATCGGCGTTCATGGTGCGCGCGGTCGTGTCGGGTCTCGAGGTCGACGCCGAGCGCGTGACGCAGATACCCAACGGCATCGATGCCGAGTGGTGGGCGCGGGCGCAGCATCCGTCGGTGCAGCACGCGCAGCGCGCACCGCTCGTGTTCACGTGGGGGCGCGTGCAGTACGAGAAGGGCTTTCAGGTGCTGGTACGAGCGATGGGGCTGCTGCGCCACAGCCACGACGACCTGCGCTGCATCATCGGTGGGACGGGCAGCTACCTGGCAGAGCTGCAGTCACGGATCGACCTTGACCGCGTCGCCGACCGCGTCGAGCTGGCCGGCTTCCTCACCGACGAGGAGCTGCTGGGCACACTCCACCGAGCGAGCTGCGTCGTGATCCCGTCGCTGTACGAACCGTTCGGCATCGTCGCCCTGGAGGCGCTCGCCGGCGGCGCGCCGCTCGTCGTCGCCGAGACCGGCGGGTTGGCCGAGCTGGTGCGCTCGACGGAGGCCGGCCTGATGTTCGAGCCGGGCGACGCCGAGCAGCTCGCGTCGTGCATCGCCCGCATCCTCGACGAGCCAGTGCTGGCGCAACGGCTCGGTGACCACGCGTCGGCGATGCTCACCGAACGCTACTCGTGGGAGACGATCGCGACCTCCACGGTCGCGTGGTACGAGGCGACTCGTACCCGCACCGCCGATCGCTGACGTCGAGGCTCGCTCATTCTCTGCTGCGCAGCGGCGCACCGCAACGTCGCTGACGGGCGACGTCGAACACGTCGAAGTCGAGCCGGTCTTCGCTCACCCGCCAGAGGAGGGCCGTCTCGCCCGGCGGCAGCCGGCGGAGGGGACGTTCATCGCTTCGGAGAGCTCGATGCCGTGCACACGCACGCCGCGCCGGCGCAGCGGCAGCGCGATGCGGCCGGTCCCGATGCCGAGCTCGAGTGCCGAGCCCGTGCGAGCGAGGTCGGCGAGGAACTGCGCTGCGGGCTCGACGACGTCGGGGTCGAACATCTCCAGGTCGGCGTCGTAGTTGGCGGCGATGCGCTCGCCGAAGTGGTTCGCTGGCACGACTAGCGGCCGGTGAAGTCGGCCTTGCCGGGTCCGTGCTCGAGGAAGCTGGCGATGCCGATCTGGCTGTCCTCGGTGCCGAACGCCTCGACGAAGGTGTCCCGCTCGGCGGCGAGGCCGTCGGCCAGCGACATCGACAGGCCGCGATCGATCACGTCCTTGCAAAGGGCCTGGGCGGCGGTCGCACCCTTGGCCAGCGCAGCGCCGAGCTCCAGCGCCCTCGCGTGCGGATCGTCGACCACCTCGTCGGCGAGGCCGATGAGAAGCGCCTCGTCGGCGGCGACCTGACGCCCGCTGAGGCACAGCTCTTTGGCGCGCGACGGCCCGACGAGGCGGCTCAGCCGTTGGGTGCCACCACCTCCCGGGATGATGCCGAGCAGGATCTCGGGCTGCCCGAACACAGCGCGCTGCCCGGCGATGCGATAGTCGCAGGCGAGCGCCAACTCGCATCCACCACCGAGGGCGTAGCCCGTGACGGAGGCAATCACCAGGCGCGGGATCGCGGCGATGGCGTCGAGTGCCCGATGGATCTCGGCCGTGATCGGTCCGGCCTCCTGCGCACCGCCGAACTCGCTGATGTCGGCGCCGGCGGCGAAGATGCGTTCGCCGCCGGTGATGACGACGGCACCAGGCGGGTCAGACGTGAGTTCGTCGGCGGCTTCACCGAGCGCAGCGACGAGCGCTCGTGACAGCGCATTGACCTTGCCGTTGGCCAGCGTCACCACGGCGACGCCATCGCTGTTGCGTTCGACTTCGAGCATCGCGCCATTCTGTCCGCATCGCCGGCTTCCGCGACGACTCGTTCGTCGCCCTCATCGGGTCATGTCGAACTTGCTGTCATTACCCGACACCTGCGCTCCCGACCGCGCCTCCGCAC
>JACDGA010000090.1 GCA_013815505.1 Acidimicrobiia bacterium | reverse complement strand
GTATCGAGCCCGGCGCGGCACCCACCACGCCAGGCGGCCCACCACCACCGACCGGAACCTGGCAACACCCCCTCGGTGAACGCCTCGACCACTGGGCCGTCCACTTCAACCCGCCCCGACCAACACCGGCGAACGCGAACTGAACGGGCTCGATCCATCACAATGGGGCGATGGACGACCACCTCGACCGCCAACATCCCGAGCGCGTGCAGCTCAGGAACGCACACACGGTCGAGGACTTCCGGGCGATGTGGATCACGCTCGAGCAGCTGTGGTCCGGCGCGGTCGAGCGAGCCCGCCGGCTTCCGGAGTCCGCTCGTCAGGAGCGCGTCGACGGCGAGTGGTCGTTCGTCGAGACGATGCGCCACATGGTGTTCGCCACCGACGCGTGGGTGAGTCGCACGGTGCTCGACGAGCCGATGCCGTACCACCCGCTCGGCTGGGCGCACAGCGACTTCCCTGCTGCCGACTCGATCGCGATCGGCCTCGACATCGAAGCCCGCCCGTCGTTCGACGAGGTGATGGAGGTCCGGTCCGGGCGCACGGCCGTCGTGCGCAGTGCGCTCGACGGCCTGAACGACGACGACCTCGATCGGCGGTGCACGCGTGCTCCGACGCCCGACTTTCCCGACGAGCGGCACACCGTCAGGCAGTGCCTGAAGACGGTCATGACTGAGGAGCGCGAGCACCACCGGTACGCCGTGCGCGACCTCGCAATGCTCGAAGCGCGAACCTGACGCGAGTTCGGAATATACCCTCGGGGGGTATGGTTGTCTGGCGTGAGGAGGATCCGATGAACCACGCACACGACCAACACGACCAACACGACCAGCACGCCGGTCACGACCCCGAGATGTTCCGCCGCCGCTTCTGGCTGAGCCTCGCCCTCACCATCCCGCTCGTGGTGACGAGCGAGATGGTCATGGACTGGTTCAACTACGAGCTCGATCTTCCGTTGATGTCGTGGTACGGACCCGTCCTCGGCTCCATCGTGTTCTGGTGGGGCGGGTGGCCGTTCCTCACCGGCGGTATCGCCGAGATCCGGCAGCGGCAGCCGGGCATGATGCTGCTGATCTCGATGGCGATCATCGTCGCCTACGCGGCCTCGATGGCGACCAGCCTCGATCGACTCGAGCTCGAGTTCTGGTGGGAGCTGGCGGCCCTCGTCACGATCATGCTCCTTGGGCACTGGCAGGAGATGAAGGCGATCGGCAGCGCCCGCAACGCCCTCTCGGCGCTGGCTGCGCTGCTGCCCGACGAGGCGGACCTCGTCGACGGCGACTCGACGCGTCCGACTCCTGTCGACGAGTTGAAGGTGGGCGACGTCGTGCTCGTGCGTCCGGGTGGCCGCGTGCCCGTCGACGGCACGATCGTCGACGGCAACGCCGAGCTGGACGAGTCGATGATCACCGGCGAATCGCGGCCGGTCGCTCGGGCAACGGGCGACCGGGTCGTGGCCGGCACCGTCTCCACTGACAGCTCGATCCGTGTCCGCGTCGACGCCATCGGCGACAACACCACGCTTGCCGGCATCCAACGCCTCGTCGCCGACGCCCAGGCGAGCCAGAGCCGCGCCCAGGTGCTGGCCGACCGCTTCGCCGCCCTGCTGTTCTACGTCGCCGTCACAGCGGGCATCGTCACGTTCGTCGTCTGGTGGTCGCTCGGCGACCTCGACGAGGCCATCGTGCGCACCGTCACCGTGCTGGTGATCGCCTGCCCCCACGCACTCGGCCTCGCGATCCCGCTCGTCATCGCCCTGTCGACAGCAATCTCCGCTCGCGCCGGCATCCTCGTCAAGGACCGCCTCGCGCTCGAGCGGATGAGATCGATCGACACCGTCCTGTTCGACAAGACCGGCACGCTCACGAAGGGGGCGCACACGGTCACCGGAACGGCCGGCGCGAACGGCTTCGACGCGGCCACCGTGCTGCGCACCGCCGCAGCCGTGGAGGCCGACAGCGAGCACCCGCTCGCCCGCGCGATCGTCACGGCCGCTCGTCATGACGGTGAGATCGTTCGCGCAACCGGATTCCGTGCGCTCACCGGCCGTGGCGTCACCGCCGACGTCGAGGGCACGACCTACTCGGTCGGCGGTCCCGCATTGCTGAGAGAGCGCGCACTCGAAGTTCCAGCTGGGCTCGCAAGTGACGTGGACGCTTGGCAGTCGAGGGGTTCCGCCGTGCTGTACCTCGCGACCGACGAGGAGATCGTCGGCGCCTTGGCGCTCGAGGACGAGATCCGTCCCGAGGCCCGCAGCGCCGTCGCCGACCTGCGGGCGATGGGTGTCGACGTGGCAATGATCACGGGTGATGCCAAGCAGGTCGCGGACGCAGTCGGCCACGACCTCGACATCCGCAATGTGTTCGCCGAAGTGCTGCCCGAGGACAAGGACCAGGCCGTGATCACCATCCAACGACGGGGCACGACCGTCGCAATGGTCGGCGACGGTGTCAACGACGCGCCCGCGCTCGCTCGCGCCGACGTCGGGCTGGCGATCGGTGCCGGCACCGACGTCGCCATTGAGTCGGCGGGTGTCGTGCTTGCGTCGAGCGACCCGCGAGGCGTCGCCAGCGTCATCCGGCTCTCGCGCGCCAGCTACCGCAAGATGGTGCAGAACCTCACGTGGGCGGCTGGCTACAACCTGCTGGCCATTCCACTCGCTGCCGGTGTGTTTGCGTGGGCCGGGTTCACCCTGTCCCCCGCCGTCGGCGCGATCCTGATGAGTCTCTCGACGATCGTCGTGGCCCTCAACGCACAACTGCTGCGCCGCACCGAGCTGCGACCGGCCGCGATGGACGAGTGAGGCCGAGCTCGGAAGCGTTCGCCGGCTAGGACGCGGGGCGGTAGGTGCTGATCTGCACAACCTCGTCGATGAACCCACCCATCACTTCGGGGTCGAAGTACGGCATCGACCACCCGCCGTGGGCGAAGCCGCCATGGGTGTCTCCTCGGCGCCACCAGGTGCTTGCGCCACACCGTCAAGGCTCATGAACTCGTTGACCACGACTCGCATCGCTCGCTCCTCTGTGTCACGGTTTCCACTCGTTTCGACGGTACGCCCGTCGCAAACTCCTCGGGCAAGGAAGTCGAGCACTCGCTGGGTGAGGAGTGCGGCGGCGTCGGGGTCGTAGGAGGCCAGGCTCGAGTCGGCGAACAGGTGCTGGTCGCCGGGGTAGACGAACAACTCGGCCTGCTCCACCGAATCGACGAGCTCGCGAGCGGCGTCGCCGTCGTCGACGAAGAACGGGTCCGCTTCCATGGCGTGCACCTGCACGGGGACACCCGCCGGCGGCCGATCTCACCGGCCCCTGCGCATGGTGGAACAGCAACACTTCGGCCATCTCGTGCCCTTCACTCGTGGGAGCGCCGAACCTATCCCACCGAGCTGCGGGGTTTGACGGCTCGCACGATGGCGTTGGAGAGCCCTCCGCCGAGCGGGTCGGTGAGCTCGATCGACACGCTGGCGAGCCCCGCTCGCCGGAGCGCCTCGTCGTACTCGTCGACGCCGATCGCGGCGGCGCCACACTCGACGTCACAGCTCGTGCCGTCGTCGGGCTCGGTGCGCACGATGTCGCTGATGCCGACTCGCCCACCGGGGCGCAGCACACGAGCGATCTCGGCGAACGCAGCGTCCTTGTCGCTCGACAGCACGAGCACGCAGTTGGAGATGACGACATCGACCGCGGCGGCGTCGAGCGGGAGCGCCTCGATCATCCCGTGCAGGAACTCGACGTTGGTGACGCCCGCCGCGGCGGCGTTGCGGCGGGCGAGGTTCACCATCTCCGGCGTCGCGTCGACGCCGTACGCGAACCCCGTGTCGCCCACCCGGCGGGCGGAGAGCAGGACGTCGATGCCGCCGCCCGAACCGAGGTCGAGCACGGTCTCGCCGGCGTGGAGCTCGGCGACGGCGGTCGGGTTGCCGCACCCGAGGCTGACTCGCACCGCCGCCGATGGCAGGTCGGCAAGAGCGTCGGGATCGTCGTACTGGCCGACACCGAACGGCGAGCCGGCCGCTTCGGACACCCACGAGTCGTCGCCGGCGACCTGACGGGCGGCGTCGGCGTACCGCTGGAGCGCTGGCTCGGCCATCAGCATCCCTCGCCCGGCGCGCAGGCGCCGCCAGCGACCGGCTCGTCCCATGGCACCGTGAGCGGCAGGCGACCCATGATGAGCTCGGCGGCCGAGGGAAAACAGGCGAGGCAGCGGTCGTTGATCCGCCACCAACTCGCCGTGCCGACGCGTTCGACGTGCACGAAGCACGTCTCGCCGAGGATCGACAGGTGGTGCGACACCGTCGACTGCCCGACGTCGAGGACGTCGACGATCTCGCCGACGTTCATCGGGCGGCCCTCCGTGGCGAGCAGGTGGAGGATCAGAATCCGTGTCGGATCCCCGAGCGCCCGGAACCAGCCAGCCCACGTCGTGGCATCGCCGCGGGTCACGTTTCGAGACGTGTTGCGAGTCATGGTGGGAGTCGTATCCATCGATCATTGACGATAGTCGATGAATACTGCTATCGTCAACCCTCACACACATCGACATCGGTCGATCGAACACGGAGACCCCACCATGAGACTGCAACTGGCGCTCAACGTCGCCGACCTCGACGAGGCCGTCGACTTCTACACCCGCATGTTCGGTGTCGGTCCGGCCAAGACGAAGCCGGGATACGCCAACTTCGCCATCGAGCAGCCGCCGCTGAAGCTCGTGCTCTTCGAGAGCGATGCGACACCGGGTTCGATCAACCATCTCGGCGTCGAGACGGACTCGACGGCGGAGGTGACGGCCGCCGAGTCGCGACTCGCGGACTCCGGACTCGACACGACGGGCGTCGACGACACGGTGTGCTGCTACGCCGAGAAGACCGAGACGTGGGTGAGCGGTCCCGACGGCACGCGCTGGGAGTGGTACGTGAAGCACGGCGACGCCGAGCAAGCGGACAACGAGATTCTCGCCAGCCACGCCGCAACGGGCGCCACCTGCTGCGCCTCCTGACGCGCGTCGCCGCACCTCCGTCATGAAGCTCGATGACGCGCCGGAGGTCGGCACCGGCGAGATTGCCGCCGACCTTCCACGCCGGCTCGTCGCCGAGGCGCTCGGGACCTGCCTGCTCATCGTTGCGGTGATCGGATCGGGGATCATGGCGTCGCGCCTGTCGCCCGACGACGTCGGGCTGCAGCTCCTTGAAAACGCGGCAGCCACGGCCGCCGCGCTCGTCGGTCTGATCCTCGTCCTCGGACCGATCTCGGGCGCGCACCTCAACCCGATCGTCACCATCGTTGATCGCGCATTCGGCACGATCGGCACCCGCGACGGCGTCCTCTACGTCGTCGCGCAGGTCGTCGGGGGCTGCCTCGGCGCGGTCGTCGCCAACGTCATGTTCGAGCTGCCCGCCGTCGAGTGGTCGACGACGCAGCGCTCGTCGGGCGCGCTGTGGCTCTCGGAGGTCGTCGCCACCGTCGGCCTACTGCTCGTCATCCATGGCTGCGTCCGCACCGGCAGGGCCGACGTCGTCGCCTTCGCCGTCGGGTTGTGGATCGGCGGGGCGTACTGGTTCACGTCGTCGACCAGCTTCGCCAACCCCGCCGTGACCGTTGCCCGCACCCTCTCCGACTCGTTCGCCGGCATCCGACCTTCCTCGGCACCGATGTACGTCGTCATGCAGCTCGTCGGTGGCGCGATCGCCTTCGCGCTCGTACGGTTCCTCTACGCCACCGTGCCGTCCTCCGGTACTCGGCAGCACGACAGGTGACAGCACGACAGGTGACAGCGCCACAGACGGGATCACACGCTGGCGGGTCAGTCTGTCGCAGCTTCCCGTCGGCGGCGCTTGCCCTCGTGCATCGCTGCGACTCGGGGAATCGGGATCTCGCGGCCCTCGGCCACGAGATCGGCGGGGAGCGTCTGCGCCGCGGGCATCTCGTCGTCCCACGGGTCGCGCCCGTCGAGCAGCGCCGGCACGTTCGTGATCGTGAAGTCGGTCGGCCGGACGTCGTCCAGCTCGTCCCAGCTCACCGGATACGACACCGTGACGCCTGGCCGCGCCCGCGGGCTGTAGGCGGCCACCATGGTGGCGCCGCCGGTGCGAGTGGCGTCGACGAACACCTTGCCGCCGCGATCCGCCTTCAAGAACGCCGTGGTGGCCACGTCGGGGTCGATCAGCTCCGCTCGTCGGGCGATTGCGCGAGTCGCTGCGGCTGCTTCCTCGGCGTCGACCCCATCCGCCAACGGGACGAACACGTGCACGCCCTTGGCCCCGCTCGTCTTGACCGCGCCGCTGAGCCCGACATCCTCGAGCGCACCGCGCACGAGCCGGGCCGCGGCGACCGCAGCTGCGAAGCCGTCGCCGGGCGGCGGGTCGAGGTCGAGCACCATGTGGGTCGGATGGTCGAGCCGGCCGGCCAGCCCGAGCGTGGCGTGGTACTCGACGGCGCGCTGGTTGGCGAACCACAGCAGCGTCCGATGGTCGTTGCAGAGCGCGTAGCTGACGTCGCGGTGTGACGCCTCGGCCCACATCGTGACCCGCTCGACCCAGTCGGGCGTGTACTTCGGCAGATTCTTCTGCATGAACGGCCGCTGCTTGCCCGTGCTGCGGATCACCGACAGCGGGCGGTCGCGCAGCACGGGCACGAGGCGGTCGTGTACGGCGTCGAGGTAGTCCACCAACGCCCGCTTGTCGACCCCGGCGCCGTCGAACAGCGGCTGATCGAGGCTCGAGAACTCGATGCCGAGGCGTGACTCGCTCATCGGTGCAGGGTACGCGGAGTGCGGTCGGCGCCTGCCTACGGTTGCGCAGGTGGTGATCCGACCGGCGACGGACGAGGACTGGGCCAGCATCTACCCGTTCTTCTCGTCGATCGTCGCCGCCGGCGAGACGTACGCCTACCCCGACGGGATGAGCATCGAGGAGGCTCGTCCGTGGTGGATGGAGGCGCCGCCCGGCCGGACGGTCGTCGCCGTCGACCGCGACGCGATCGTCGGCTCGGCGAAGATGGGTCCGAACCGCCCCGGCAGGGGCTCGCACGTCGCGACCGGGAGCTTCATGGTCGATCCTCGCCACCACGGACGTGGGGTCGGACGAGCGCTGTGCACCGACCTGATCGACTGGGCCGAGCGAGCCGGCTTCCGAGCGATCCAGTTCAACGCCGTCATCGAGTCGAACCGCGCTGCGGTCCACCTCTGGCAATCACTCGGCTTCCGGATCCTCACCACGGTGCCCGAAGCGTTCGACCACGC